>CAZOAT010000011.1:0-48372 GCA_964577965.1 uncultured Gemmatimonadaceae bacterium
GCCTGGCTTGCGCCCTGGCCCTTAGCCTGACCCTGGCCCTGGCCCTGGCCCCCAGGTGCCTGGCTTGCGCCCTGGCCCTTAGCCTGACCCTGGCCCTGGCCCTGGCCCCCAGCCTGGCCTTTGCCCTGTGCCTGCTTCATAGCGACAAGCTCACCGCTTTTACCCTTTCCCTGGCCCTGAGCTGCGGCGTCTGCGCTTCGGCCTTTCCCCTGACCCTGTCCCTGCGCCAATGCGGGGCCGCTCAGCGCGCTCATTGCCAGCGCGAGCGATGCACCCGCCATCAGTGATCCAATTCTCATGGGTTTCCACTCCTCCTTGGTGCCCTGGATAACGGGCGAACACCTGCAGGTCAGCAAGCGCCCTGCCAGCTGCGCGTGAGAGCCTCGCCGCGCAACGATGTGGTTGCATGCGTATTCGGGCGGTTAACTAACTGTTCCGGGGTTCCGTCCGGAGCGTGTCGTGCCACTCGTTGCGTGGGCCTTCGTTGCTTACGCCGCCGGCCTTGTCACGGCCTTTCTAGGAGTCGGTGTCCCTGCACGCGCGGCCTGCCTGGCGGCGATTGCGACCGCCGTTGTTGCGCTCACTGTGCGACACGCAGTGCTGCTTGCCGTGTCGCTGCTCTTTCTCAGCGGACTCGCCATCGCCAGCGTTGCGCCGCCGCCACCACAGCGGTGGGAGGCATCGCACGGCGCACTGGAGCCGGTCAGATCGGAGCTTGGAAGGCGGATCGACCGGATTTTCGAGTCCGACGCGCAGATCGCACGTGCGCTCCTGATCGCAGATCAGCGGCAGATGCCGCTGGAGATTCGGGATCAGTATGCGACGGCGGGGTTGGTGCACATGCTCTCGATCTCCGGACTCCATGTCTCGATCATCGCCAGCTCGCTGGAGCTGTTGCTCCTTGCAATGCGATTCAAACGGAGACCCGCGATCTGTCTCTCGGTGGCGCTCGTCTTCGGCTACGTAGCGGTGCTCGACTGGCGGGCGCCCGCCTTTCGTGCAGCGGTCATGTATGGCACCATCTCCCTCGCCCGTGGGCTGCAGCGGCCGGTCTCACCATGGGCAGCGCTCGCCATCGGGGGATGGTTGCCGCTCATCACACCGCGCACCGTGCTCGAGCTGGGTTATCAGTTGAGCCTGTGCGGTATGGCCGCACTCACCGCCGCTGGCATCGTCGGGCGCCGACTGCGGCTCGAAGCGCTCGGCCCAGTCCGCAGCCGTGTCGTACGGGACCTGCTCGCGTCGACATTCGCGTCCGTGACGACCGCGCCGCTGGTAGCCTGGTACTTCGGGCGGGTGAGTCTGATTGGACCTGTCGCGAACCTGTTCGCTGGACCCGTAATATCGCTCCTCCAGCCGACACTGTTTCTGGCGCTCGCCCTTTCCCCTGCTGAAGGGGCGTCGTCGTTTGTGGGACAGGCAGCGCACCCGTTGTTCGTCGCTTTCGATCGCGTCGCCGCAACTGCCGCGGCGCTCCCGTTTGCCGCGCTCGATATAGCTCCAACGCTGCCGGTTGCCGCCGCTTCCGCGGTTGCTGCGCTCGCACTGGTCGTCGCTGCCGCCGGCAAACGTGCCGGGCGCGCCTTGCTGGTCGGCGGCTGCGCCGTCGCCGTGGCTGCCTGGCTGCCGTTCATTCCGCGCCCGCTACGGGACGTGGAACTGCATGTGCTCGACGTGGGCCAGGGTGACGCCGTCGCGTTGCGTACAGACCGCGGCAACTGGGTGCTTTTCGACGCGGGGCGGGCGTGGAAGAAGGGCGATGCTGGACGAACGGTGGTAGTCCCGTATGTACGACGACGCGGTGGTGACGTGCTCGGCCTCGTGCTCTCTCATCCCCACGCCGATCATGTCGGCGGCGCGGCCAGCCTGGTGCGATGGCTCCGGCCGCCGGTGCTCTGGGACCCGGCGTACGTCGGCCCAACTCAGTCCTACCGCGATGCGCTGTCCGTCGCCGTGTCCCGGGGCACCGAGTGGAGGCGTGTGGCCCCCGGCGATTCGATGGTCGCCGACGGCGTCACTATCACTTTTCTCGCCCCGGATTCCGCGTGGACAGCGAGCCTCGACGATCCCAATGAGGCGAGCGCCGTCGCGCTGGTGCGCTACGGTGAGACACGCCTGCTGCTGACAGGCGATGCTGAACGTGGAGAGGAGGAATGGCTCCTCCGCCATGCACGCGATCTTCTCGATGTCGACGTCCTGAAGGTCGCGCATCACGGGAGCCGGACGAGTTCGGGCGCTGATTTTCTCGACGCGGCGACGCCACGCCTCGCTTTGATCTCTGTAGGCGCGGAGAATGCGTACAGGCATCCGAATGACGAAGTGCTGGAGCGGCTGAGAGAGCGGCGCGTCAGAGTGCTTCGTACCGATCATCACGGTGCGATCGTGGTTCGCACCGATGGAACCGACATACGGGTCCGACACGGAGGTGGAGACTGGGTATCGCTTCCTCACTGACAGCGTTCGTTATCGGACGTCCGGTTGCGCTCCCTCCGGCGCTGGCTCGGAGCTACCCGGAGCTTGGCTCAGTCCGGTTCCGACGTGGCGGAGTGCTTCCGAGGATCGGTGGCTGGGCACTGCGGCGGAGCACGGTGGACGCAATCACTCTGAGGGGCACCGTCTTCCTCGCGCCGCACGCAGCTCTCGATCCGGCGCTGCTGCTGCACGAGCTGCGGCATGTTCAGCAGTTTTTTGAGAGCAGAACATTTCCCCTCAAGTATCTTTGGGAATCCGCCAGGCGCGGGTACGCCGAGAACGCGTATGAGCGGGATGCGCGCCGCTACGCTGCGCAGCGGCTCGCGACTGCATCGCCTCAAACATCTCCCCGGGAAGCATAGAGTGGTCAAGCATACCGCCACTTCGGTCGTCACGATCGAGCGATTCATCATAGAGGAGGAAAAGCTCCACCCCTACGCGACGGGTGAGCTCTCCGGCATCCTCTACGACATCGCACTTGCGGCGAAGATGATTACCAACAAGGTCCGCAACGCCGGGCTGGCAGACATACTTGGCGCAACCGAGGATATGAACGTTCAGGGCGAGGTGCAGCAGAAGCTCGACGTATTTGCCAACGAGACGATCATCAAGGCTCTGGACCACGGCGGGCGGCTGTGCGCGATGGCCTCTGAGGAGGAACCGGAGATCATCCCGATCCCGGAGCAGTTCGAGTGCGGGAAGTACTGCCTGCTGTTCGATCCGCTGGACGGCTCCTCCAACATCGACGTCAACGTCCCCGTGGGGACCATCTTTTCAGTGGTTCGTAAAGTGACGCCGGGGAAGCGCGGCCAGCTGGCAGACATGCTCCAGCCTGGCAGCGCCCAGGTGGCAGCCGGATATGTGATCTATGGCTCGAGCACGATGCTGGTGTACACCACCGGCCAGGGCGTGCACGGCTTCACCCTGGATCCCGCCATAGGCGAGTTCCTGCTGTCGCACCCCAACATCCGGATTCCGGATCCGGGTCGGTTTCTCTCGGTGAACGAGTCCTATGAGCGCGTCTGGCAGGACCCGGTGAAGGCGCTCATCCGGCGATACCGGGGTCTGGATGGCGAGCGGGAGCCGATGAACGTCCGCTATGTGGGGTCGCTGGTGGCTGATTTCCACCGGAACCTCCTCGCGGGTGGCGTATTTGCCTACCCCTCGAACAGGAAGTCTCCGCGCGGCAAGCTGAGACTGCTGTACGAAGCGAATCCACTCGCGTTCATCGTTGAGCAGGCGGGGGGCGGAGCGTGCGATGGCGAGCAGCGTATCATGGACGTCATCCCCACCGAGCTGCATCAGCGTACCCCGTTGTACATCGGGAGCAAGAGCGATGTCGCGACTGCGCGCGAGATGCTTACGGGCGTGAACACAGCCGTTGGCGCCTGACCGGGTTGCGCGGTGATGCCGCGTCCACCTGACTCCCGGAGCACGCCGGCCGGTATACCCGTGGCCCCGGTATACCGGCCGGCCGATGCCACGCTGGACTACGACCGTGACCTCGCCGACCCCGGCCATTGGCCCTTCACCCGCGGCGTGCAGCCGGACATGTACCGTGGGCGCCTGTGGACGATGCGGCAGTACGCCGGCTACGGCACGGCGCAGGAGACCAATGCGCGCTTTCGGCACCTGCTCGACGCCGGGCAGACGGGGCTATCCGTCGCGTTCGACCTGCCGACTCAGATGGGTCTCGATTCCGACTCGCCCAGGGCGCACGGTGAAGTCGGCAGGGCAGGCGTAGCGATCGACACTGTCGAAGACATGCACGTGCTGCTCGGCGGGATCCCGCTGGAGCAGGTCTCGACGTCCATGACGATCAACGCCACGGCGGCTACGCTGCTCGCGATGTATCTGGTGGTGGCGGAGGAGCGGGGTATCGGGCGCGATCGCGTGAGCGGGACGATTCAGAACGACATCCTCAAGGAATACATCGCGCGCGGAACGTACATCTATCCGCCTGAGCCGAGCCTGGCACTGATCGCGGACGTGTTCCGCTTCTGCGCGGAGGAAGTGCCGAGCTGGAATCCGATCTCGATTTCCGGCTATCACATCCGGGAAGCGGGCGCCACTGCGGTACAGGAGCTGGCATTCACTCTTGCGAACACGATGGAGTACGTCCGCCGCGCTGTGGAGGCAGGCCTGCCCGTGGATCGGTTCGCTCCGCGTCTGTCGTTCTTCTTCGCTGCGCACAACGACCTGTTCGAGGAGGTCGCTAAGTTCCGCGCCGCACGCCGCATGTACGCGCGCCTCATGCGGGAGCGGTTTGGTGCGACGGACGCGAGCTGCCGCTTTCGCTTCCACACTCAGACCGGTGGAGTGACACTCACTGCGCAGCAGCCGCTGAACAACGTCGTCCGGGTTACCGTGCAGACGCTCGCCGCAACGCTTGGCGGTACGCAGTCGCTGCATACGAACGGCTACGACGAGGCACTCGCACTTCCGACGGCGGACGCCGCCACGCTCGCGCTGCGGACGCAGCAAATCGTGGCGTACGAGTCCGGTATTGCACAGACCCCGGACCCGCTTGCCGGCAGCTATTACGTCGAGTCGCTCACGAACGAGATGGAACACCGGGCGATGGCGCTCATCAACCGCATCGACGGGATGGGCGGCGCGGCGCGGGCGCTGGAAGCGAGGTTCTTCCAGGAAGAGATCGCCAGGAGTGCCTACGAGTTCCAGCAGCGGGTGGAGGGTGGTCAGACAGTGGTCGTTGGCGTGAACCGGTTCACTGACGACCGGGAGGAGGTGAAGATCGCCTCTCCCGATTACTCTGCTCTGGAACAGTCACAGGCCGCGCGAGTCGGCGAGGTCCGCTCCGGGCGCGAATCGGCGCGGTGCAGCGGGGCTGTAGCTGCTCTGCATGGGGGGGCGAGGGAACTCGTCAGCGGTTCGACGCATGACGCGGCGGTGCTCGTACCACTCATCGTGGAGGCTGTTCGAGCCCGGGCGACCGTCGGGGAAATCTCCGCAGCTCTGGCGCACGTGTGGGGAACTTACACGCCTCCCTAGTTGTGGAAGTGAGGCGGTGGAAGGTGGGAATGCGGGTGCGGTCTGGACTGGTTGCCGAGGAGTGATCGCGGCGCTGGCGCTGCCGACGGCAGACGCCCGGCCGCAGGACTCGACCGTCGAGCTTCGTGTGCGCCTGGTAACCGACATCCAGTGCTGTGGGTTGACGAGGCGACGGCCGAACTGCGCGAGACGGTGTTCGCCTACGTGAACGCCGGCGCAGCCCCCACCGTATGAACCCAGCGGATTCCCGCGGTTTCGAAGGATGCCATCTGGTGCGTGGCTGGTTGATGAATGGCGCCTACGCCTGCCACGCGCTTACCGCGCCCCGGACGCCTTTTCGAGCATCGTACTGCACCGCTACCACGTGAACGGTGGCTCGCTCGAGATCGTGCCTGAGCGCCAGGAGTCGGTTCCCCGCAGCCCCTGAGGATCGCCACCCCGTCACTTCTCGCCTGGGCCGGTTCCTGCCGCGAAAACCTCGCTCCAGCGGACGCGGCCGGTGAGCTGCATGGCGACGAAAAGGGTGATGATCGAGCCGGTGGTGATGGCCAGTCCCGTGAACCCCTCGAAGAAGAATGCGTAGGAGAAGAGCACGAGATAGATGAACTGCGCAGCCGCCGCCTCGCGGAACGCGAACCGCGGTCCTACAACAAGCCTCAGATAGCTCACCACGAGAGCGATCGAGACAGCGGACGCGATGAGAAAAGCGAGGTGGATCGAGATGTGATCCACCAGGTACGACATGAGCAGGTGGAATGCAAAGAACGCGGCGGCGAGGAATGCGTAGTTCATCGGGTGCAGGTCGATGCGTCGCAGCGTCGTGATGATGAACATCACCGCAAAGAAGAACAGCAGTGACACTGGCGCAAAGAGCGCGATGCGGCCCGCGAGCGGACCCGGCTGCAGCTTGCGTGGCATGTCCATTCCTATCTGGAATCCCGAAAGGAGGCTGCTGTACTTCCAGCGCAGCTCCCAGCCATCTCCGGTGCGATGCCTCCCGGTGGGGGAGAGGGTGTTCTCGGGGAAGTCGATGGCGGCGAAATCCGTACTCATGACCAGCTCGAAGTCGCGGGCGGCCGACACGTCGCTCCCGAGCACGTACCGCCATTCGTCGAGCCCGTGCGACCGGTAGGCGACGGCGAGCGTGGCCGTCTCCCCGCGCCGGAGAACTGCGCTCGTGACCAGTGATTGACCGCGCGCCGCGTATTCCGCCGGCGCACCGTTCAGCAGTACGCGGATGTCGTCGTAGATGGCCTGTGAAGCCGGCAGCGGGAACTCGAAGACGACCGAGTCCGAACCGGTCGTATTCCGGAAATTGAACGATCCATCGAAAGTGATCGCATATGTGCTGTACCACAGCAGTCCTTTACGGCGGTGATCGAGCGAGAGGTTAGCGCGGGCGCGCGTCTGCTCCAGTGCCAAATGGTTTCGCTGCCGCCCGGTTGGGGCGGCGTCTCGCATTGGAGGCGCCGGGCGCCCTTCCACTGGACGGGCGGCGGGGTCGAGCTCGGCCGACACGACTGGGCCGAGCGTGTACGCGAAAGGCGCAGGCTGCGCCTGACGGGAGCCCCATGTGGAGCTGACCCGGCCGGTGAGCTGTCGCTGAGACTGCTGGGTGCGCGCGAAGATGGTGGCGCCGAGGGCCACCCATGCTGCCGAGGTCAGGATGAAGATGATTGCGATTGCGACGATGCGTTTGGTCATGGCGTCCGTAAGGTGACGGTGACATCATAAAGTACTTTACACGGTAAAGTCAAGGACGTGGGCGGAGCGCGAGATCGAGCGGGAGGAGCATCACCAGGCGGTGCGGGTTCCGGAGGGGACTCTTCGCGACTGACCTGCTCGGAAATGGCTTTTTACTTCAGCTGGTGAGCGTTAACTTCCGCGCCGATGCCAACTTACGAATTCCGCTGCGAGTCCGGTCACGCCACCGACCGCTTCTTCAGATCCATGGGCAGCGCTCCGGCGGTCATCGAATGTCCTGAGTGCGGCGAGTCAGCCGTTCGACAGGTGTCGGGCGGTATCGGCCTCGTGTTCAAGGGGTCCGGCTTCTACATCACTGATTACGGGAAGGACGGGAAGAAGCCGCAACCCACCGGACAACCGACTGCCACCAAACCGGAGTCATCGGGCGACGGCGGCAGCTCGTCCAAACCCGACGCCTCAACCGCAAGCGACGCAAGTGGTGCGAAGAAGCAGGATTCTGCGACTACAGCGAGCGCAAAGTCCGACGCCGGATCCTCGCCAAAGAAATCCTCCGGCGAATGAAGCCTGCAGACACGATCCGCGCCGAGCTGACGCGGATCGCGCGCGACCTTGGCGCAGCGGCTGACGTCGAGCCCGCGCTTGAACGGCCGCGGGATCCGGCCTTTGGCGACTGGTCAACGAACCTCGCGATGGTGCTCGCGCGTTCGCTGAAAAGAAAGCCGCGTGAGATCGCCGATGACATTCGCGAGCGGTTCGAGCATGACGATGCACACATCGCAACGGTCGAGATCGCCGGTGCGGGTTTCCTCAACTTCCGACTCCATGCTGGGACGATCGCCGCGGAGCTCCCCGAGATTATCGCGGCCAGCGGTCGTTTCGGTCGCTTCGAGACAGGCGGTCAGCAGCCGGTCGTCATCGAGTTCGTTTCGGCAAATCCCACCGGTCCGCTGCACGTCGGTCACGGACGGCAGGCTGCGCTGGGCGATGCCATCGCGACGCTGCTGGAGTGGACCGGGTGGAAGGTTTCACGCGAGTTCTATTACAACGACGCCGGGGGGCAGATCGCGAACCTGGCGCTGAGCGTTCAGGCGAGGATCAGGGAGGAGCGCGGGGAAGCGGCGTCCATCCCCGAAGGCGGCTATCACGGGGAGTACATCCGCGACATCGCCTCGAGCTACGACGGCCCAGCCGAAGACGTCCAGGCGATAGCGGCCCATGCCGTGCGCGAGCTGCGCCGTGAGCAGGACGGTGACCTGGCTGCGTTCGGCGTCGCATTCGATGCGTACTATCTGGAATCGTCGCTGTACGAGGACGGGCGCGTGGAGCAGACTGTAAAGCGGCTGATCGAGACAGGGAAGGCGTACGAGCACGACGGCGCCCTGTGGCTGCGCACGACCGAGTTCGGCGACGACAAGGACCGCGTGATGCGGAAGAGCGACGGCACCTACACCTACTTCGTGCCCGACGTGGCGTATCACGTCACGAAATGGGAGCGCGGTTTCAGGCGTGCGGTCAACGTCCAGGGCGCCGATCACCACAGCACTGTGACGCGCGTCCGCGCCGGTCTGCAGGCGCTGGGAATAGGCATTCCCGCTGGCTATCCGGAGTACGTGCTGCATCAGCTCGTCACGGTCACGCGCGGCGGCGAAGAGGTGAAGATCTCCAAACGAGCGGGGAGTTACGTCACGGTTCGCGATCTCGTCGACGAAGTCGGCCGCGACGCGGTCCGCTACTTCTTTCTGATGCGAAAGGGCGAGTCACACCTCGAGTTCGATGTGGACCTCGCGCGCAGGCAGTCGGAGGAAAACCCTGTCTACTACATCCAGATGGCGCACGCCCGGATGTGCGGGATTTTCCGCGTCGGTGGTGACGAGGCTGCGGGAGTCAACCCGATGCAGACGGACCTGTCAGCGCTCGCGGAGCCTGAGGAACGCGAGCTCATCAAGGCTCTGGCCGATTTCCCTGCAACGCTGGAAGGCGCGGCCGCAGCGCTCGAGCCGCACCGGATCGCCGGCTACCTGCTCGAGACATCGCGATTGGCCCACACCTGGTATCACAGGCACCATGTGCTCGGCGAGCCGGAGCCTGTACGCTCAGCGCGGCTCGTGCTCGCACGCGCCACGCAGGTCGTCCTGGCGAACGGCCTGGCCGTCCTCGGCATCACCGCTCCCGAAAGGATGTAGCCGTTCCCGGAGACTGTTCAACCGCAGTTCCACGCCGCAGTACCTTTCCGCTAATCGCTCTCTGCCAATCGATCCCAGATGACAGTTCTCGTCGTCGGCTCCGTAGCGCTCGATTCTGTTGAGACTCCGTTCGGCCGCGCCGACGAGGTGCTCGGTGGGTCGGGCACCTTCTTCTCCGCATCCGCTTCACACTTCACACCGGTGCAGCTGGTAGGCGTCGTCGGCAACGACTATCCGCACGCCGAGCTCGAGCCACTCGCTGCCCGCGGCGTGGATCTGAGCGGACTGGAGACAGCCGAGGGGACTTCGTTCCGCTGGCGCGGCCGTTACGATCACGATCTCAATTCCGCAGAGACCCTCGAGACACACCTCGGCGTATTCTCCCGTTTCAGCCCCAAGATTCCGGATACGTTCCGAGACGCGCCGTTCGTCTTCCTCGCCAATATAGATCCGCGACTGCAGCTCGACGTCCTGAGCCAGGTGCGCAAGCCACGGCTCGTCGCTGCGGATACGATGAACTTCTGGATTGAGAGCCGGCGGCCGGAGATCGTCGAGCTGCTCGGCCACGTGGACCTCCTGATGCTGAACGACGCCGAGGCGCGCCAGCTCACCGACAAGTACAACCTGGTGCAGGCCGCGCGCTGGATCATGGATCATGGTCCGAAGAACGTAGTGATCAAGAAAGGCGAGCATGGCGCGTACATGTTCTCGCGCTCGACGATCTTCTTCGCTCCCGCTTATCCGCTGGAGAGCGTGTTTGACCCTACGGGCGCAGGGGATTCGTTCGCCGGCGGTTTCATCGGCTACCTGGCGCGTACCGGCAACGTCAGCGAGGCCGGACTCCGTCGCGCCATCATATATGGTTCCGCGATGGGCTCCTTCGCGGTGGAGAAGTTCTCGATATCGCGACTGCTCGAGATCAATCGAGCGGATGTCGATCGCCGCGTGAGCGAATTCCGCCAGCTGGTGGCCTTCGAAGAAGAGCTTCCGGAGTGATGGCCGAGCTCGATTACCAAAGCGCCGGCGTTGACATTGCGGCCGGTGAGTTGGCAAAGGCGCGCATAAAGTCGCTCGTGGAGTCCACGTTCAATGAGCGTACTCGCGGCGCCTTCGGTGCGTTCGGCGGGATGTCGGCGCTGCCCGGGGGAATGCGGAATCCGCTGCTCGTTGCCAGTGCTGACGGAGTCGGCTCCAAGCTCAAGGTCGCGATTGCCGCGGACCGGCACGATACGATCGGGCAGGATCTGGTCAATCACTGCGTGAACGACATCCTGGCACAGGGCGCTCGGCCGCTGTTCTTCCTCGACTACGTAGCGTTCGGCAAGCTCGAGCCGGTCGTGCTCGAGCTCATAGTCAGCGGGCTCGCGCTGGCGTGCCGTGCACATGGTTGCGCACTCATAGGTGGCGAGACCGCCGAGATGCCCGGGTTGTACACGCCGCCCGACTACGACCTCGCCGGTTTCATTGTCGGAACTGTGGAGGAGGATTCCGTGCTCGGCAACCAGCGCGTGAGTCCGGGAGACACGCTCATAGGACTTCCGAGCTCGGGCCTTCACACCAACGGCTATTCCCTGGCGCGGAAAGTCATCTTCGACAACCTCGCGTTGTCTCACTCCGATAGTTTCCCGGGCACGGAAGTGTCAGTTGCCGACGTGCTTCTGGCGGTGCATCGCTCCTATTTCAACTGTCTCGATCCGCTGTTGTCCGATGTGAAGGCGCTGGCTCACATCACCGGGGGCGGGCTGCCCGGTAATCTGGACAGGATTCTTCCTGAGCGATGCGATGCGGTGGTCGAGACCTCGACGTGGACCATACCTCACGTATTCAGGGTACTGGGTGACGCCGGGAGCGTAGCGCGCGAGGAAATGTTTCGAACTTTCAACATGGGCGTCGGTATGGTTGTCGTGACTGCGCCGGACAAGGCTGACAACGTGATGCGTGAGCTCGTCGGTGGTGGATGCGAACCATGGGTGCTTGGCGAGGTGAAACCGGGGTCGGGCAGGGTCCGGCTCGTGTGAGCGGCATCGACCGTCACCCGTTCCTTACACGTGACTCGGAGGCAGCAGGCAGTCATATGCGATACATACTTCCCATCGTCTTTCTTGCAGCTTCGGCTGCCATCGCGCCGCTTCGCGCGCAGGCCTATGACGCGCAGTGCGCCGCCGCTCCGGTGGAGGCGCAGGATGCCTGCGTCAAGGCGATCGATCTGTTCCGCTACATGGCTCCGCAGCTTGGCACGGCGATCGCCGGCGGAAACGCGATTCTCGGCTCGGGCGGTACGCTCGGCGGGCTCGGTCACGTCTCGTTCGGCTTGCGGGTCAACGCAGTAGCGGGCGATCTGCCTCGTGTGAGCGACGTTCCGCTGAGCCTGAACGGGGCACAGTCCACCTCGTTCGGCACGAAGTCTCAGTTGATCCCGCTGCCCGCAGCAGACTTCGCTCTGGGCATTTTCCGGGGCCTACCGCTCGGCCTTACCAATGTCGGTGGCGTCGATCTGCTCGTGAGCGCTTCCTACCTCCCGGAATTCGACGCCGATCAGGTCAGTGTCCGCGTTCCAGGGGGGTCGCTGCAGCTGGGGTTCGGCGCCCGGCTGGGTCTCATTCAGGAATCGCTGATACTGCCGGGCGTGTCGGTCAGCGTGCTGCGCCGCGATCTCCCAACCGTCGACATAGTTGGCAGGACACAATCGCTTCTCGCGTCGTCCGGCGAGGACAGCGTTGCGGTGACGGGGTTTGACGTGAATACGACTTCGTGGCGGCTTACCGCCGGAAAGAGTTTCATGATGTTCGGCATCGCCGTCGGTGGCGGCCAGGACCGGTACACCTACCATGCCGATGTCACGGCGACCGTTCATCCTATCGCTGGCGAACCGGTGACATACGCGGTTACGTCCATTCAGAACGCGCAGTTCGATGGCCACGACCTGCGCCGGCTCACCCGGACTTCGTACTTTGCGGATGTGTCGATGAACCTGCCTTTCTTCCGCCTGGTGGGTGAGATCGGACAGGTTTCAGGAGGCGAGATTCCCACCTTCAACACCTTCAGCGGAAAAGCTGCTGACAAGTCGCGGATCTACGGCTCCGTGGGAGCGCGCATCGGCTGGTAGCGGTACCGATGCCGTGATCCCGCCTGACCTCGAGTTCATGCGTCGCGCTCTCGCGCTCGCGGAGCGCGGCTGGGGGCAGACGGCACCGAACCCGCTGGTCGGCGCCGTTCTCGTACGTGGCGGTGAGATCGTCGGTGAAGGGTGGCACGAGCGATACGCTGGCCCGCACGCAGAGGTCAATGCGCTCGCTGCGGCGGGTGAACGGGCTGCGGGCGCGCATCTCTATGTCACGCTCGAGCCGTGTACCCACCACGGCAAGACACCGCCATGCACCGACGCGCTGATCCAGGCAGGTGTACACGCAGTCACGATTGCCGCACCGGATCCGACGCGCGCTGGTGGTGGCGCAGCGGTCCTCCGGCGTGCCGGACTGAAGGTGGAGGTGGGACTGGAGGCGCGCAGTGCGTGTGAGCTGAACGCCGCCTTCCATCACGCCGCGTCCTCCGACCGGCCGTGGGTCGCGCTCAAGTTGGCGGTTTCCGCCGATGGAGCGATTGCGCCGCCACCCGGCGCCGACGGTCAGCGCGGGAAGCGATGGCTGACAGGAAACGCCGCCAGGGCCGAAGTGCACCGCATGCGCGCCGCCGCCGATGCCATCGCCGTCGGAATCGGGACGGTTCTCGCCGACGATCCGCGACTCACAGTGCGTCACGTCGCTGCGCCGCGGGTGCAGCCTGCTCGCGTGGTGTTCGACCGGCATGCACGGACGCCCCTCGAATCCTTTCTCGTGAGCACGGCGCGGGAGACACCGACGATTGTCGTCGTTGCGGACGCATCGCTTGCAGCAGTGCAGCTCCTTCGCGATCATGGCGTCGAAGTGCTCGCCGCCCGCGACCTGCTCCACGCGCTGCGCCTGCTCCGCGCGCGCGGCATCCGGTCGCTGCTGGTGGAAGGTGGCGCGGGGCTGGCGGGTGCGCTGCTCTCCGGCGGCTGCGTGAACAGGCTGCTGTTGATCGAAACGCCGGTGACGCTTGGTGCGGGAGCACTGGCTGCGTTCGCCTGCGTTCCCTCTGGTGACGCGGTCCTCGATGGATTCGAGCTGCGCGAGCAGCGGCGGTTTGGCGACGACTTGCTCAAGGTACTCACGCCACGGGAGGCCGATGTTTAGCGGACTCGTCGAAGCGGTCGGAATGGTAGAGCACACGGAGCGTACGGCCGCCGGACTCGAGGTCGGCATCAAATGTCCGTTTCAGGACCTCACAGAGGGGGAAAGCGTCGCGATCAACGGCGTCTGTCTCACCGTGCGTGAGCAAGGGCGAGGCTGGCTCACGGTCGCGGCTGCGGCGCCCACACTGGACCGCACGACACTCGGCAGCTTTCACGATGGGCAGCACGTGAACCTCGAGCGCGCGTTGCGGCTGGGGGACCGCTTGGGGGGGCACCTGGTGCAGGGACATGTCGATGGGATCGGCCGCGTGACGGCCGTTGCCGAGCAGCGCGACGCGCTGCTCATCGACGTCGCACCCCCCGAGGCGCTTCAGGAGCTGTTCGTTCCACTTGGCTCGGTCGCGCTGGACGGCGTGAGCCTTACGGTGAACGCGCTCTCGACCGGCACTCTCCAGGTCTCGGTCATCGAGTATACCCGCCGCCACACGACCCTCGGGTCGCTCGCCGAGGGCGCGGCGGTGAACCTGGAGGCGGATCTGATAGCCAAATATGTGCGGCAGATCGTGGGACCGTACGTGCAGCGACTCGCGACTGGCAACTAGCGGAGAGGAACGCCGTTTCCGGGTCCCTGTGTGCCGCTGTACCTTTCCCCATAGTTCTCAGTCACGAGTTGCTGGTCGCAATCGCCAACCGACCCCAAATGTCATTTGGTACCATCGAGCAGGCTCTCTCCGACATCCGCGCTGGCCGCATCGTGGTCGTTGCGGATGACGAGGATCGCGAGAACGAGGGCGACCTCATCTGTGCCGCCCAGCTCGTCACGCCCGAAACGATCAACTTCATGATCAAGCGGGGGGGCGGGCTGATCTGCCTCGCACTGACGGACGAGCGCGCCGACCAGCTCGCGCTCGCGCCGCTGACGAAGGAGAACACCGACGAGCACCGTACCGCATTCACAGTGACGGTGGACGCAGCTCCGCGTTTCGGAATCACAACCGGCGTGAGTGCCCAGGACCGGGCGAAGACCATTCAGATAGCAGTGGATCCGGCGACGGTACCGGGCGATCTGCGACGACCTGGTCATGTCCTGCCTCTGCGGGCGCGCGCGGGCGGAGTGCTGCAGCGTGTGGGACACACCGAGGCGGCCGTGGACATGGCCCGCCTCGCCGGTCTCTATCCGGCTGGAGTCATCTGCGAGATCCTCTCCGAGGACGGCTCTGCGGCCAGGCGCGACGAGCTCGAGAAGTTCGCAGCCGGGCACGGCCTCACATTCATAACGGTCGCACAGCTCGTCGCCTTCCGGCTGCAGAGCGAGCGTCTGGTTCATCGCGTGGCCGAGGCACGGCTGCCGACTGATTTCGGCGCATGGCGCATCGTCGGCTACCGCAACGACGTGGACGACCGCGAGCACGTGGCTCTGGTGTACGGTGAGCTCGGAGATGGCGAGGGCGTGCTCGTCCGGATGCACTCCAAGTGCCTTACAGGCGATGTGTTCCACTCTCTGCGCTGTGACTGCGGCTGGCAGCTGCACACGTCGATGCAGATGATCGAGCGTGATGGGCGCGGGGTCGTGGTGTACCTCGATCAGGAGGGACGCGGGATTGGCCTGCTCAACAAGCTCAAGGCCTACGAGCTTCAGGATAACGGGGCCGACACCGTCGAGGCCAACGAGCGGCTCGGCTTCAAACCCGATCTCCGCAATTACGGGATCGGTGCGCAGATTCTGCTCGATCTGGGTCTTCGGTCGATCCGTCCGCTGACCAACAACCCCCGAAAGCTCGTTGGCCTGGAGGGTTACGGTCTGGCGGTGGAGCAGCGCGTTCCGATCGTTCCCATCGCTACGGCGGAGAACTCGGGCTACCTCGAGACCAAGCGAGCCAAGCTGGGCCACCTGCTCGCCTCCTGAGATGGCCGAGTTCAGCGGGACGCCGGCCGGGCGTGGCCGACGGTTCGCGGTGGTCGCCAGCCGATTCAACGAGGCGATCACCCGCAAGCTTGCCGACGGCGCGCTCGACGCGCTGGTGCGTCACGGGGCAGCCTTCGATGACATAGACGTCGTCTGGGTTCCGGGGGCATGGGAGCTGCCGGCGGCCGTGCGGCGGGCGCTGCACAGCGAGAGGTACGACGCCGTGGTCGCGATCGGTGCAGTCATTCGCGGGGAGACTCCGCACTTCGAGTACGTCAGTGGCGAGGCCGTGCGCGGCGTGGCGAAGGCTTCCGCCGAAGCCGACATCCCGGTGACGCTTGGAATCCTGACGTGCGATACCATGGAGCAGGCGGAAGCACGCGCCGGCGGTGATCACGGCAACAAGGGCTGGGATGCGGCGATCGCCGCGCTGGAGATGGCGGACCTGATGCAGCAGCTCGACTACCCCGATGCGGATTGAGACGCGCGGCCGCGCGCGCGCACTGCAGGCACTGTACGCCTGGGACGTTCGCGGTGCGCAGAACGGGACGCTGCTCCAGGTTGCGGAGCGTGCGTGGGACGATCTCGCCGTATCCTCGGAGGAACGGGCGTTCGCTTCGCAACTCGTCCGCACCGTAGCCCGTCAGCGGAACGAAATAGATCAGTCGCTGGCAGAAGTGACCGCCAACTGGCGTCTCGAGCGGATCGGCGCGATCGAACGATGCGTGCTCCGGCTCGCCGCTGCTGAGTTCGTACAGGGCGGGACGCCGACTAGAGTAGTACTGCGGGAGGCCGTGCGTCTGGCGGAGCGGTATGGCACGGCGGCCAGCGCGAAGTTCGTTAACGGGGTTCTCGATGCGGTAGCCCGGCGAACCGGGCTGCTGTAGTGCGTATTCTCGTGGTCAACTGGCAGGACCGCGAGAACCCACAGGCAGGCGGCGCCGAGCTGCACCTGCATGAGGTTTTCGGCCGGATTGCGCGCGCGGGACACGAGGTGGATCTGCTGTGCAGTGGATTCGAGGGCGGTGCGGTGCGTGCCACTATCGACGGTATGGCTGTTCACCGCGTGGGACGGCGGTTCAGCTTCCCGCTCCATGCGCGTCGCTACTATGACAGGAGCCTCCGCGCGCGCTCTCACGATGTGCTTGTCGAGGATCTCAACAAGGTTCCACTCCTCACCCCCAGTTGGGGTGCGCGGCGTGTCGTGACTCTGGTGCATCATCTCTTCGGTGAAACGGTGTTTCGGGAAGCGACGCCGCCGCTTGCTGCGGCGGTATGGCTGCTCGAAAAGCCGCTCGGCCGGGCCTACCGGGGGATTCCGTTTCAGGCGGTGAGTGAGAGCAGCGCAGACGACCTCGTTCGACGCGGGATCCCGCGCGATCGGATACGGGTGATCTACAATGGAGTGGACGTGGAGGGCCTGACGCCGGATCCGGGCGCGCGTACGGCGCATCCGAGTCTTGCGTACCTTGGGCGGCTGCGGCGGTACAAGAACATCAGCACCCTGATACGTGCGCTGAAGCTGGTGCCACGGCAAGACGTGACGCTCGAGGTCGCCGGCACCGGCCCGGACCGCGAACGGCTGGAACGTCTGGCTGGCTCGCTTGACCTCACCCCGCGGGTGAGGTTTCTTGGCTTCATCAGCGAATTGGACAAGCTCGCACTGTTGCGTCGTTCGTGGGCGACACTGCTTGCCTCGCCGAAGGAGGGGTGGGGGATCAGCAATCTCGAGTCGGCCGCGTGCGGTACGCCGGTAATTGCCGCCGACGCTCCCGGGGTACGCGAGTCGGTACGCGATGGTGAAACCGGTTTCCTCGTGGAGCCGAACACACCGCGGGCGTTCGCCGCCGCCATCGAGCGGCTGTGCGCTGACCCCGCCCTGGTCCCGGTCATGGGTGCGGCCGGCCGTCGGTTCGCCGAACATTTCACGTGGGACCGCGCCGCGCGGGAGACGATCGCGGATCTGCACGACGTCATCACCGGAGACCGGTAGTGAATACCAAGAAACACCGTGCTGTTGGTCCGAGAGGCAAGCACTCGATCACCGTGGGCGAACTCTTCGACCGGCTCAAGACACATCTGCAACTCGACGATATGGGCGGTGGGGTCGGCTTCGACCGCCGGATTCAGAGCGCAGAGATTGCCAGCCCGGGCCTTGTCCTCGCCGGTTTCGTGGACAGGTTCGTGCCAGATCGGCTGCAGGCGTTCGGAGAGACGGAGATCGCCTACCTCAACTCGCTCTCCGATGCAGAAAGGAAGGAGCGTCTTGCGCAGTATTTCGGCTTTCGGGTGCCGGCAGTCTTCGTGACCAAGGGGCAGACGGCTCCGCGAGGCCTCAGGGACCGTGCGGTGCAGAGCGGTGTGGCGCTGATCAGGAGCCAGCTCAAGACTGCGGAGTTCTACCGCCGCATCAAGCCGGTTCTTGAGGCGGAGTTCGCGCCGCAGACAACCATGCATGGCTCGCTCGCGGATGTGTACGGGGTCGGCCTTCTCTTCACCGGCCGCAGCGGCATCGGCAAGTCCGAGTGCGTGCTCGACCTGGTTGAGCGCGGACACCGGTTCGTCGCTGACGACATTGTGTACGTCACCCTGCAGGGCAACGGTGTGCTCATAGGGCAGGCTCATGAACTGCAGAAGCATCACATGGAGATTCGTGGCGTCGGGCTCATTCATATCCCATCCATGTTCGGCATTCGCGCAGTGCGCCTGCAGAAGCGCATCGAAGTCGTCGTGCAGCTCGAGGACTGGGACCAGCATGCCGTGGTCGATCGAACGGGGCTGGATATCGAGGCGACACAGATTCTCGACGTCGAGCTGCCCCGTATCCGTGTGCCGCTCAATCCAGGGAAGAATCTCACGGTCATAGCTGAGGTGATCGCACTCAATCACCTGTTGCGCTACAGCGGCATCGATGCGGCGCATGCGTTCAACGAGCGGCTGATCACCCAGATGCGGAGCGCTGCAGACGTGCGGCTGTACCTGACGGAGGACCAGGAGTAGATGTTCCGTGCTGTAGTCGTCGGCCACGGCGAGTTCGCAGCCGGCCTGATCTCAGCAGTCCGCGGGATCTGCGGCAGGGACGAGCGATTCGTCGCCCTCTCCAACCAGGATTTTCCCGCGGACCAGCTCGAGCACCGGCTGCGGGAAGAGATCGCCGCGCGCGACGTCAGCGTGGTGTTCACCGATCTCCCGGCGGGCAGTGCCGCTATCGCCGCACGTCGCGTGAGCCGCGACAATCCGCACCTCATCATCGTAACCGGAGCCAACCTCGGTGTGCTGCTCGAGTTCGCTCTCTCCGGCGCGGAGACTCCGCTGGAGGCCGCCCGAGTGGCAGCGGAGAAGGGACGCGCTTCGATCGCGCTGCTTGCCCAGCGGTGATCGCCCTCCATCGCGTGGACGACCGGCTGGTGCACGGTCAAGTCGTGCTCGGCTGGGGCCAGTCTCTGCACGCGGCGTTCATCGTATTGGTGGACGACGCCGTCGCGGGCTCCGAGTGGGAACAGGAGCTGTACCAGATGGGGGTGCCTCCTGAGATGGAGCTTTACTTCGCGGATGTGGAGGAAGCTGCACGGAGCCACGACAGCTGGGCCGCCGATCGGCGTGCGGGGATTCTGCTGACGCCGGATCTCTCCACGATGGAGCGCCTGCTGGGATTCGTCCAGGGAATACGGAATGTGAACCTGGGCGGCGTTCACCACCGTCCCGGCCGCGTGCAGCGACTGCGGTATGTCTATCTGACCCCGGCGGAGGAGGACCTGCTGCGGCGACTCGAGGAGCGCGGCATTCATGTTACTGCTCAGGACGTACCCACGGCGCGCCCCGTGCCCCTCGCCGAGCTGCTGTCGGAAAAGGGCGCAGCATGAACCTTCTCGAGCTGCTCCCGATCGTGCTGCTCGGCGTTATCTGCGGTACTGACGTCGTGAGCTTTCCGCAGGCGATGATCTCCCGGCCCATCGTCGCGGCGACCGCCGCGGGCGCGCTGGGCGGCCATCCTGGAGACGGTCTCCTCATCGGTGCCGTGCTGGAGCTCATCGCCCTCGAGACGCTGCCGTTCGGCGCGTCACGCTATCCGGAATGGGGAACGGCGAGTGTGGTGGGTGGCGCATTGTTCGTTGATCAGGTGCCGCTCCCGGGTGCGCTGCCGCTGTGTTTGTTCGCCGCACTGTGTGCGGCGATGGTGAGTGGCTCGAGCATGGTTGCCATTCGCCGGCTGAACGGCCGCTGGGCGGGCCAGCTTCAGCACGAGCTGGAAAAGGGATCGCGTCGCGCGGTACTGCGCCTGCAAATGAGCGGACTTGCCGCCGACGTTCTCCGCGCTGCGATGGTGACGTTCGTCCTGATAGTCGTGCTCCGGCCCATCGTTTCCGCCGCTGCGAAGGTCTGGGCCGCCCCTGCAACGATGTCCATCGCGATCGTGGTGGGGATTGCAACAGCGGTGGCGGGCGGCATCGTCTGGAACGCGCTGCCCGCCGGCAGCCGGCGGGTGCGGGCCGGCTTGATTGCCGCAGGGGTCGTGGCTGCCGTGGTGGTCGGCAGATGAGGGCGCATCTCGTTTCCCCTATCACGTGGCTGAACACGTACCTGCGTCTGCTGGGCGTACAGAGCGCCTGGAATTACGAGACGCTGATCGGTAACGGCATCGCCTTCTCCGCGGAGCCTGCGCTCCGCTCGCTTCCCGGTGGCGTGGATGGCGTGGCGTACAGGGAGGCGCTTGCGCGCGAAGCACGCTACTTCAACGCTCATCCTTATCTTGCATCGGTGGCCGTCGGCGCGCTGGTTCGCGCTGAGCTCGACGGTGTCGAACCGGAAACGATCGAGCGGTTCCGGACCGCACTCTGCAGCCCCCTCGGTAGCCTTGGAGACCAGCTGGTCTGGGCCGCATGGCTGCCGTTCTGCTCGCTGCTGTCCCTGGCCGCGTTTGGCCTGGGTGCGTCGGCGCTCGTCGTCGTTCTGGTTTTTCTCCTGACGTACAACGTCGGGCACCTTGCGCTGCGCGCATGGGGGCTGGTGGTCGGATACAACCGCGGGCTCACCGTCGCCACCGCTCTCAACAATCAGTTCCTCAGGCACGCGCCGATGCACATCGCCCGCGCGGCCACCGTTCTGGCAGGGTTCGCCGTACCGCTCACGCTGCACCGCGCGGTCGGTGGCGAGCTATCGCTTGCACTGTACACGGCAGGCGCGGCGTTCGTGGGCGCGCTGCTGGTCGCGCGTGTCGCTGTCCGCTCTCAGGGATGGCGCGTGGCGCTCGGTCTCGTGGCGATTCTCGTCCTTTACGGGGTGATGCGATAATGATCGAGCGCGAAGTTCAGATCGAGAACAAGCTCGGCCTGCACGCCCGCCCCGCGGCGGAGGTCGTGAAGACGGCCGCGAAGTTCAAGAGCGACATCACCATCTGTCGCGATGATCTCGAGGTGAACGGAAAAAGCATAATGGGCGTGATGATGCTCGCCGCCGAGCACGGCTCGCGGATTACACTCCGTGCCGACGGACCGGACGAGGAACAGGCCGTGGACGCGCTGTGTGAGCTCATCGCCAGCAAATTCAGGGAGACCTAGTGCAGGCTCTCGTCGGCATGCCCGCGTCGCCGGGAATCGTGATTGGTCCCGTCCACCTCCTGCGGTGGGAGGTGCCCGACGTCCGGCATCGCATCATCCCGGACGAGCAGATCAAGGACGAGCTGGCGCGTTTTCACGACGCGCGTATGCGCGCCAGAGAACGGTTGCGCGGTGTCAGGACTCGAGTCGAGCGACAGGCGGGTGCCGAGGAGGCCGCGATCTTCGACGTGCAGGACTCCATGCTCGATGATTCTGATCTCGTCAGCGGCGTCGAGTCTCTGGTCAGGCAGAACATCGGCGCGGAGAAGGCTTTCGACCTGGTAATGATGGAGCTCCGCCAGCATTTCGCCCGTCACCCGCAGCCAATGGTGCGGGAGCGTGTCGGCGATCTGATGGACCTGCACATCCGACTCCTTTCGCTCCTGATGGAGCTGCCGGATCACGATCCGGTTGACGTGCCGAAGGGTACCGGCGCGATTCTCGTCACCCACGATCTAACGCCAAGCCTGACGGTGCAACTGGATCGCGAGGCAATCGCGGGGATTGCGACGGACGCCGGCACCCGCACGTCTCATGTCGCGATTCTCGCACGCTCGCTCGGGATCCCGGCGGTCGTCGGGTTGCGCGATGCTGCCGACCGGCTGCGCGGCCACGAGCAGCTGATCCTCGACGGGTCGTCCGGGCTGCTCATTGTGGATCCTGACGACCGCCAGATCAGCGCGTACATGGATCGCGCAGTGCGTGAGGCGGCGGACACCGCTGAGCTGTCGTACCTCGCGCTGGCGGAACCAGTCACGCTGGACGCCGTGCGGATTACGCTGCGCGCCAACGTTGATCTCCCGGATGAGGCCGAAGCGGCCGCGCATAGCGGCGCCGAGGGGGTCGGGCTCATGCGCACCGAGTTTCTGGTCGTCGGCCGGGCCACGATGCCCAGTGAGGACGAGCAGTACGGTGAGTACCGCCGGGTAGTCGAGGCGTTCGCCGGACAGCCGGTGATCATCCGGACGTTCGACATTGGCGGCGACAAGCTTCCCGTAGGGGGCTATCCGGCGGAGGCGAATCCATTCCTCGGCTGGCGTGCGATCCGCATGTGCCTCGACGAGTCCGCACTGTTCAAGGATCAGCTGCGTGCATTGATGCGTGCCGCAGTGCACGGCGACGTGCGCATCATGCTTCCGCTCGTGGTCACCGTGGAAGAGGTGCACGAGACGCGGCGGCTCATCGCCGAAGCGGCAGCTGAGCTGGAACTTCGCGGCGCGGAGTATCGCCATCCGCTGCCACTGGGCGTCATGGTGGAGACGCCTGCAGCAGCGATCGCTGCGGACACGCTGGTGGATGCCTCCGACTTCTTCAGTATCGGAACCAACGATCTCGTTCAGTACACGCTGGCCGTGGATCGGGGCAACGCCAATCTGGCCTCGCGCTTCACTCCGCTGCACCCGTCGGTGCTGCGGCTCATCCGCCAAACCGTCGAGGTCGGCGAGCAGAACGGGGTGCACGTAGGCGTGTGCGGCGAGATGGCGTCCCAGCCGCTCATGGCATTTGCCCTGATCGGACTGGGAGTCCGGGAGCTGAGCGTCGCGCCGCGGTCGGTTCCGCTGGTGAAGCGCATAGTCCGTGGAGTGAGCGCTGAGGTGGCCCGGGAAGCTGCGGAAGCGGCATTGGCTAGTCCCACAGCGAAGGCCGCGCATGACGAACTCCGTCTCCGCCTCTTCTCTGCGTTCGGTGACGCGCCGTTCCTGGAGTACGGGTTGCCCGCGCACCTGGACGGAAATACCTTTGAGAGTTCCGGGGGCCCCTGAGGGCCGTCATCCCCAGCGCCCGCAGCTTTCCAGCACTTTGCGACCGCCGGCAGCGTCTGTTGCCGGCATTGTCATTACTGCGACCCATCACTCCGCCTACGTGCATCACCCCCGCCTCTTCACATCCGAATCGGTCACTGAAGGTCACCCCGACAAGATCGCTGACCAGATCTCCGACGCCATACTGGACGCGATCCTTGCCGAAGATCCATTGGCGCGCGTCGCCTGCGAGACGCTCGTAACGACGGGAATGGCCTGTGTCGCAGGTGAGATCACGACCGAGACGTGGGTCGACATTCCGGAGATAGTTCGCGGCACGATCGAGCGCATCGGTTACACGGACGCCGGGTACGGCTTCGATTCCAAGACGTGCGCCGTCATCAGTACAATCGGCAAGCAGTCGCCGGACATAGCGCAGGGCGTGGATAGCGGCGGGGCCGGGGACCAGGGAATGATGTTCGGATATGCGAGCGACGAGACGGAAGAACTGATGCCCATGCCCATACTGCTCGCGCATCAGCTCACCCACCGGCTGGCTGAGCGTAGACGCGATGGTGCCGGCGACTGGCTGCGGCCGGACGGCAAGGCACAGGTGAGTGTGAGATACGATGGTGACCGACCAGTCGCCGTGGAGACCGTCGTGATCTCCACGCAGCATGCGGCGCACATGAGTCAGAAGGACATCGTTGAGCGGATTATCAGAGACGTGATCGAGCCGATCGTGCCCGCGGGGCTGAGGACCAGCGGCGTGAAGTACCACATCAACCCGACTGGCCGCTTCGTCGTCGGCGGTCCGCAGGGCGACGCCGGCCTCACCGGTCGCAAGATCATCGTGGACACCTACGGTGGAATGGGGCGGCATGGCGGCGGCGCATTCAGCGGCAAGGACCCGTCCAAGGTGGACCGGTCAGCATCCTACGCAGCGCGCTGGGTGGCCAAGAACATCGTCGCTGCAGGGCTCGCACGTCGTTGCGAGGTTCAGCTGGCGTATGCCATCGGGGTTGCGCAGCCGGTCTCGGTGATGCTCGAGACGTTCGGTACGGCCACTGTGGAGGAGCAGAAGATCATCGACGCCATCGACGCAGTCTTCGATCTGACTCCCGGCGGCATCATTGCCGCACTCGATCTGCGGAAACCGATCTATACGCCCACGGCGGCCTATGGCCACTTCGGGCGCACGCCACGGCCCGGAGCGCGCGGCGGCACGCTCTTTTCCTGGGAGCGGACGGACCGGGCCGACGATTTGCGGGAGCGCGCCGGAGCCTGAGAGCTACCCTCCGCACTGACGGTATCGGTTCCCGCGACCAAGGGTATATGTTGGGATGATGGAGCTCATTGAAGTAGACGTGATGCGGCTGGGACTCGACCGCGGGTCCAACTCGTATGTCGTGATCCTGCAGGAGAAGGGTGGACGGCGGCTGCTCCCGATATGGATCGGGCAGGCGGAAGCCGAGTCCATCGTGATCGAGATGAGCCACATGAAACGCGAGCGTCCGCTGACTCACGATCTTTGCAAGAATCTCATTCTCGGCATGGGGGGTGCGCTCCGGCGGGTCAACATCACCAAGGTGCAGAACCGCACCTTCTACGCTGAGCTGCACATCGCCATGAACGGCGGCATGGTGCACATCGATGCACGGCCATCCGACAGCATCGCCATCGCGCTCCGTTTCGCCGCCCCGATCTTCGCCCAGCAGTCGCTGCTCACCGCGCTTCTGGTCGAGGACGAAGAGGGTGAGACATCGATCTCCCAGGAGTTCTCGGTCGAGTCAGCGGAGCCGCTCCCGGACAATGACGCGGAGTCGCTGAAACAGTATCTGGAGAATCTGCGACCCGAGGATTTTGGCAAGTTCAACATGTAGCGGAGGGGGCCGCTCCCTGCATCGGGCGGTGCTCGCGGTTACCACCTTCTGGATTGCAGTATCCGCCGCGACCCGGGCGGCCGATGCGCAGCCGGGCGTGCATGGGGATGTACACACCGTTTCCGGCCGCGTCCTCCGCCCAGCTACGGCTGACCTGGAACCCGTGACGGGTCAGTGGGTCGTTCTCCATCGACTTGGTTCCGATCGCGCCGGACCAATCGACTCGATGCGCACCGATGCACGCGGCGCATACGAGTTCCGGTACAGGCCGTTCGGAGACGAACAGGCACTGTACTTCGCTGCGGCGTTGCATGGCGGCGTCGCTTACTTCACTCCGCCGCTGACGGATCATGTCGTGCGGGGCGAGACGGCCGAGATTGTGGTGTACGACACCACCACTCGTGACATACCGATCACCGTGCGGGGCCGACACCTCGTGGTCTCAGCGGCCGGCGCGGACGAGATGCGGACTGTCCTCGAGGTGTACGAGCTCTCGAACGACACGACGCTGACGCGCGTCAGTCCGGCACGCGGCTCACCCCCGACGTGGACCGCTCTGCTTCCAGCCGCCGCACGTAACCCGAGGGTGAACGACGGCGACATCCCGGCGGACGCGGTGCTGTTCGAGGGCGGCGAGGTCAGGGTGATCGCGCCGCTCCCTCCGGGCGTGAAGCAGCTTGCCTACGCGTACTCGTTGCCTGCGTCGCTGTTCCCGCTGTCCGTCCCACTCACGACGGCGGCCGACATTCTCGAGGTGCTGGTGGAGGATCCCGGCGGGGCGGCGAGCGGTGCGCGCCTTGCCGAGTCGGAGCGGGTAATCGTGGATGGCCGCCGCTTCCGGCGCTTCATCGCGCAAGAGGTGCCGGCCGGGCAGGTCGTGACAGTTGAGGTTCCCCGCGCCGGCGATGGCTGGCGTGAGCGGTACCTGCTGGGGATAACGCTGCTGGTCGGGAGCGCTATGGTGATCGCGCTTGCGCAGGCATTCAGGCGAACATAGGATTTGAGCTGTAGAGACCGGCAACAACTGCGAACTGCAAAGCTGCCATCTGATAGCTGATGGCTCTCGGCTGGATTTTCAGCTGGCAGCTCGCCGCTGGTAGCCGGTAGCTGTAGTTCTAACGCGGACGGGAGCCACGGAAGCCGGTGAGATGCCGGCGCGGCCCCGCCACTGTATCGGGCAGCAACGCGCGCTCGTAGGACCACTGGCCCGCAGCACGCGGCCGGGAAGGTGAGCGCTGCGGCCCGAAGCCAGGAGACGACTTCCGTCCGCGCCACGATCAGGACCCTCGGGGGAGGGTCGGTGGCGTTGCGCGCCTGGGATTCCGGGTGACGTGACCTGCGGATGCTCTCCCGCACATGCGCGGAGGCTGTCCATGCCCAACTCGAGAAGCGCGGTTCGCGTCGGCGGCTGGGTAACGCTCGCGGTTGTACTCACGCTGGCGGGGTGTGGTCCGCGGGAAGAGCCTGCCAGAGCGGTGACCGACACGGCCGCACCGCCCCCGCCGGTGGATGACTTCCGGCACGACGCTCCTCGCGGGGATGCCAGACGCATCGTTTCGCTCAACCCCGCCACGACCGAGCTGCTGCTCGCGCTCGGCGCTGGAGATCGCCTCGTCGGTCGCACGTCGTGGGACCTGTACTCCCCGGCCGTGCGGCGCGTGCGCGATCTCGGCAACGGGATTCGCCCGAACGTCGAAGCGGTGCTGGAAACGCGACCCGATCTCGTCATCCTCTACGGCAGCGAGGACAATGTGATCGCCGCTCAGCGGCTGCGTGACGCCGACGTCGCCACGCTCTCGCTCAAACTCGACCGTATCTCTCAGTTCGAGCGTGCGGCGCTGCTGGTCGGAGCTGCTGTAGGTCGGGAAGACCGCGCGCGGGTGATCGTGGACAGCGTCCATCGAACGCTCGATAGCGTGCGTGCGGCGGTCGCGGAGATGGAACGGCCGCGTGCGTTCTGGCACGTATGGGATGCACCGATCATCACGATAGGTCGCGGCAGCTTCCTCCACGAGCTGCTTGAGATCGCCGGCGCCGAGAACGTGTACGCCGACGTGGGAGCGCCATCGCCGCGCGTCGAGCTCGAAGACATTGCCCGCCGGGATCCCGCGGTCGTCCTCGCAGGACCCGTCGGTGCACGGAGGATTCGCTCGGAACAGCGATGGCGTGCAGTGCGCGCTGTCAGGAATGACCGCGTCCTGCTGGTGGACACGAATCTTGTGGCGAGGCCTTCCGTCCGCTTGGGTGAGGCCGCCGTTTCGCTCGCGCGCCTGCTTCATCCTGGATCCCTTTGATCACTCACCGGCCCTGGCACTGGCCTGCCGCAGTCGCTGCACTACTGCTGGTCGCGGCGCTCGGAATCGCTTTCGGGACCGTCCGACTGAGCATCGCGGAGGTTTTCGCCGGTGCGGCAGGCACCGGTGATCCGCTGCATGTCACTATCGTGCAGACGCTCCGCGGTCCGCGTGTTCTGCTGGCAGCGCTGGTTGGAGCCGGACTGGCAATGAGCGGCGCGTCGCTGCAGGGCGTGCTTCGCAATGCACTCGCCGAGCCGTATCTCCTTGGCGTCTCCGGCGGCGCAGCGGTGGGTGCGGTGATAGCATACGCGTCAGGGCTGAGCGGTTACGCTCTGCTGGCGCTTGCAGCGTTTGCAGGCTCGCTCACCGCAGTTGGTGCGACGCTGCTTGCCGCGCGCGCGGCCGGGCATGGTGCGCGCGGCGACCCACGGACGCTGTTGATGGCTGGAGTCGTGGTTGGTGCGTTCGCTAACGCAGCGATCATGATCGCGCTCGCGAACGCGCCGGGCAACACGGTGCGCAGTGCACTGTGGTGGATGATGGGGTCAGCGGCAGATGCGACCTGGATGACCGGCGCCGCGCTGGCGCTCACGCTTGCAATCGGCGGTGGTTCTCTCGTTGCGGTCGCACGTGACATCGACGCGCTCGCGCTCGGCGACGAGGCGGCCGCTGCGCTCGGCGTGAATGTGGACCGCGCCGCGCCGCGGATCTACCTGCTGGCTTCACTCGTTGCCGCTGCGACTGTTGCGGCAGTCGGACTGGTTGGATTTGTCGGTCTCATCGTACCGCACGTTGTTCGCGCGGTCGGCATCAGGCGGCACCGTACGCTCCTCCTCGGCGCGGCGGTCGTTGGTGCCACCCTCGTGATCGCAGCCGACACCGTCGCCCGCGTCGCGCTGCCGCCGGCCGAACTGCCCCTGGGAGCGGTTACCGCGATTCTCGGCGTTCCATTCTTTCTGGCTCAGCTCCGGCGATTCCGCGCATGATCGAGTTCCGGGACGCTGTCGTTCGGTATCACGGAGCGCCATCGGCGGCTGTGAACGGGGTGTCGCTGGCCTGCCCCGTCGGGCAGGTGACGGCGATCGTGGGGCCGAACGGCAGCGGGAAGAGCACACTTGTGCGGGTTCTTCTTGGCCGGCAGGCGCTTGCGGCCGGAGCAGTCCTGATCGATGGTGCGGATCGCCGACAACTGAGCCAGCGCGCGCTCGCGCGGATGGTCGCGATCGTGCCGCAGCGCGAGGAGCCGGCATTTCCGATGACCGTGCGCGAGTACGTAGCGCTCGGGCGCTTGCCTCATACGGGAGCCTGGCGCGCCGAGACCCCGCTGGATCGCGACTCAGTGGCCCGTGCTCTCACCCGCACGGGAGTCGAATCACTGCAGACGAGGGCAACCGACGAGCTGTCCGGCGGCGAGTGGCAGCGTGTACGTGTCGCGCGTGCCCTGGCGCAGGACGCGCCCGCCCTCGTTCTGGACGAGCCGACGACATTCCTCGATGTCGGTCACGAGATGGCGCTGTTCGAGCTCGCATCAGCGCTGGCGCGCAGAGGGCTCGCCGTCCTCCTCGTGAGCCACCAGCTCAATCTCGTCGCGCGCTTCGCGCACACGATGGTACTGCTCGAGCACGGCCGCGTGGCAGCGGCCGGCCCGCCCGAGGCCGTGATGTCCGCGCGTGTGCTTGAAGCCGTTTACGAGTGGCCGCTCGTCGTGACCCGTGATCCTGCCAGCGGGGCACCCGCGGTAGTTCCGCTCAGGAGATCTCCCCTATGACAGTCTCAACCTCGAAGCCGATGTCCATCTATGCGCGGCTGATGCCGCTGTCCCTGGGCCTGTTGCTGCTGGCCTCCGTGTCTGCGGCACAGGATACGACGGTGGTTCGGCTCGATACCGTGCTGGTGAGCGCGAGCAAAGCACCTCCGGGAGGGGCGCCGGTTGCGCAGAGTACGACAGTCATCACGGGCAGTGAGCTGCGCGCGGCAGGGATCACGCGGGTGAGCGAGGCGCTGCGATACGTCCCCGGTGCCGCCGTGACGGGAAGCGGTGCCGTGGGATCCGTGACTGCGCTGTTTCTCCGTGGAGGGGAGAGTCGCTACACGAAGGTGCTCCTCGACGGGGTCGCGGTGAACGCCGTGGGTGGATACTTCGACTTCAGTCACCTCACGATGGACAATGTGGACCGCATCGAGATCGTCCGCGGTCCGGGAAGCGTCGTGTACGGAGCTGACGCCATGACCGGCGTAGTGCACATCTTCACCCGTAAGGGTGAAGGCCCCGCCACCGCGGAAGCAGAAGTCCGTGGCGGCACTTATGGAACGCTCGATGCGTCCGCAGGCGTGCTCGGCGCCAAGGAACGGCTGCAGTACTCGTTTGCCGGCGCGCGCCATTCAACCGATGGCATTCTGCCGTTCAACAACGAGTACGCCAACACGACTCTCAGCAGCTCGGTCCGGTTCGCACCGGGCGTAGCCACGCGGTTCGATCTCTCCACGAGACTGGGATCTGCGCGCTATCGCTATCCCACTGATTTCCTCGGCTTCGTGGAAGACAGCAACTCCTTTCGCGATCAGCGGCGCGTCACTGTCGGCCTGGACGCGTCGCACCGCTTGTCGCCGCTGCTCGAGCTGCGCCTCCTTGCCGGCTCCAACCGCGTGACCGATCTCACGGACGACGTGGAGCCCCCCTCACCGTTTGCAGACGGCGATGAGGATATCCACACGAAGTACCGCGTACGGACGCACAGAGAGAGCGGGGAGGTACGCGCTTCCATCGGCGTGCCCATGGCGCTCGTCACTACTGGCCTCGAGTACGTGCGGGAGCAGGAGCGGATCGTTGCCAGCGAGGGGCCCGTGGGTGGCACGCAGCAGGAAACCTCGGCGTTCTCCGGTACTCGGGAGACGCGCGTCGGATTCGCGGAGCTGGCGGGGACGGCAGGTCGTCTCGAGTACACGGTCAGTGGTCGGATCGATCGCCCGTCGGACTTCGGGAGCTTCGGCACGTACAGGCTTGGTCTGGCGTCGCGTCTGGCTGGGATACGTTTCCGTGGCAGCGCCGGAACGGCGTTCAACGCTCCGTCGTTCGGCCAGCTCCTGCCGACGGAGTTCACTGTCGGTAGTCCCGAACTCGATCCGGAGCGAGTGAGGGCGATTGAAGCCGGTGTGGAGTGGAGTCTTGCCGCCGATCGGCTTCGCATTGGAGTCACGCGATTCGACCAGCGGTTCCTGGATCTGATTCAGTTCGTCGGAGGCGGGCCGCCGCAATTCCTTGGCAGCTATGCCAACCTTGCGGAGGCGACCTCGCGCGGCTGGGAAGCGGACGTGCGGAGCGTTCCATTGGCAGGATGGATCATGACTGCGTCTTATACGCGGGTGAAGGCGGCTATCTCCCGACTGGATGAGCGATATGATGGATCGCTCGAGGTTGGCCAGCCTCTCCTCCGGCGTCCGCGGCGCCAGGCTGCGGCAACGCTGACGTATGCGGGATGGAGCAGGGGCAACCTGACTGCCGCGGCACGGTACGTCGGTGCGCGTCCCGATCTGGACTTCCGCGAGTTTCCGTCGCCGATGGTGGACCTTCTCGCCTATACAGTCGCCGATATCTCCGCGAGCGTGAGGCTGCTTGGTGCAGTTGGCAACGATGAACTCGCGCTCACCGCCCGCGTAGAGAACCTGTTCGGCAGCCGATACGAGGAGGTGCTGTACTACGAAGCGCCTGGGCGGACACTGCTTATCGGCGCGAGGGCAGCGTTACGACGCAGGTGACATCCTTCAGAGGGCCAGTGCGGGCCGGCTAGTCGCTGACCATACTGCCCGCCGCCGCCTCGTGCACGTTCAGCGCGTGTGCCCGTATGCGTCGGTAGTCGGTGAGCAGCGTGGTATAGATCATTGTGAGGTTCGGGTCGATAGGGCCATCGATCATGCGCTGCATGTGCTCGTTCTGCATTGCGCGAACCTTTCGATTGACTCTATCACTTTCCGCCCGCGCATCGCTGTCCTCGAGCGGTTTGGCGGTGGCGTATCCCAAAATGGATTTGCGGGCGAAGCTCATCACCAGGTCGTGCAACTCGAGCAGCTCGGTCCGGTGATCCGGGCCGAGCTCGAGGTGCTTCTGCCTGAGGCGCTCGAAGCTCCGCATGGTGCTGGCGAGCCGATCGCTGATTGACTCGTACTCGTGCGCTATCCGGAGCTGCTTGCGTCCTTCCTCCGCCACTGCGTACGGTACCGTGGCATCGAGGACGTCGGTCAGGTACTTGACGATCTCCCCCTGCATGTTGTCGAGGATCTCCTCGCGTCGGTAAGTCTTCTGCAGGAGGGTCTCATCCCATGGGCCGTGGAAGCCGAGCTGCCTGATCCACTTGCCCATGTTCAGCACGCTTTCTCCCATCTGAATCACCTCTCCGCGACTCTGCTCGAGACGGAGAACCGGGGCTGACACTCCAGGTGCGTCGAAGCGCTGAAGCCGGCTCACCTCCTTGGCGTGTGGATCAGGGATGATCCTCTCCAGAAGGCGCGAATACGGGCGGACGAACGGGAGGAAAAGCAGAGTGTTCGCGACGTTGAACACACTGTGCGTCAGTGCGATACCTGCGGTAATGACAGCCGCGAACTCCGCCGGGTCGGCAAAATCCGCCATGGTCATGGTGATGGGATCAGCACCGTGCAGACTCTGAATGACGGCGGCGATCATCCGGCTGTACCAGGGGAAGAGCAGGGTGATCCACGCGGCGCCGATGACGTTGAACAGCACGTGTGCGGCCGCGGCGCGACGGGCGTTCGTGTTCGCGCCCAGCGATGCGAGAATGATCGTGATCGTGGTGCCGATGTTCTCCCCGAGAACGAGCGCGGCCGCCGTGTGAAAGGGAATCACGCCCGTGGCCGCGAGGCCTATCGTAATTCCCAGCGTGGCGCTGCTGCTCTGCACGATGAATGTGAGGATACAGCCGACGAGCACGGCCTTGTACACACCCGCGTACGTGCCCGCATCGAACCAGGCAAAGGCTTCCACGAACAAGGGCATGTCCTTCATGGGGGCGAAGCCGTTCTTCATCAGCTCCAGGCCGAAGAACACCATCCCCATGCCCATGATCGCCATCGCTATGAAACGAGGGCGATCGCCGCGGGCGAAGAGGTATACCAGGGCCGCCGTGCCAAACATGGGCAGCCCGTATCTGCCGATCTGAAGGACAAGTACCCAGCCAGTGATCGTGGTTCCGATGTTGGCGCCCATGATCACGCCTACAGCCTGATGCAGCTGCATCAGTCCCGCGTTCACCAGGCCCACGACGATCACCGTCGTGATGCTGGAAGACTGAACGAGCAGCGTGACGCCGGTCCCCGCCGCGGTGGCCATGACCGGATTGTTGGTCACGATGCTGATCATCCGGCGCAGCGAGTTGCCGGCGACGGCCTGCATCCCTTCGGACATGTGCTTCATGCCGAGCATGAACACGCCGAGTCCGCCAACGACCGACAGCGCGATCGCCCACATCTGAGCGTTCACGTCGTGCACCTCGGTCGAAGTCTCACTTCAGGCTGGGTGCGGTCATCAAATGGACTGGGTCTGGCCGGAGGGTCAGGGTCGTTGAATTTCGATCCGCGCGCGCGCCGTTGCCAGAGGAGATCGGGAATCGCTGGCGTCTGGCAGAGCTGAGGGCTGATCAGCCGGGCGGCGGCCGCCAGGTGAAGATCACGATATCTGCCCGGTCACGGTGATCGCCGATATCGGCGGTGGCGGGATCGTCCACCGGCCGCCCGGTGAGTACGACGATCCGGAGTCGGGGATCGCGTCGTCGGACCCGCTCGACGGTTCCCTGGGAGTAATCGCTGTGAAAGGCTCCAGTTAAGTGCACAACCACGCCGTTTTGGGACACAGCGTGTGCAGCGTGGACGATGCTCTCCGCCATCGTTTCATCCTTCGCGCACTGGGCGGCGTAAAATCGTTCCGCCACCGCCGTCGCCATTGTGTCACTCGCCAGCGTGTCACTTGATTCTCCCGGCGAGTCCCGCAGTACCGGATGAGCCCGGATCTGCTCCAGAAACCGGCGGCGGTAGGCGTCGTCGGGGCAATGCAGGCTCAGGGCGACATTCGTGCGTTCCGTCTGTTGCAGCGAATCAACTGCTGCCAGTCCCTGTCGCCCGACGGCTGCGGCGATTGGTCGTGGCATGTTCGCGGCGACCACCGGCCATCCGCTTCTCCGCGCTGCTTCGATCAGCGGTCGATAATCGGTCGCGTATCGCGGCCACGGCCGCGTCTGCGCCAGGAATTCGGATTCCGGGATTGCACCTGAGAGGTAGTCATCCACGTGCGACTGAACGTCCCGCTCGAACATCTCGAGCGAAACGACAGCGGGACGACTCGTTCGGGCGATCTCCTCCAGCAGCGCCCGCTGGGCACGATGCGTTCCGGGATCGTCATGCTGCTCCCCGAAGAACACCACATCAGCGTCGGTGAGTCTGTCCGCCAGCGCTGCGATGGTCAGCTGGCGTCCGGTGGAGGCCTCAACTATGAGGAACCATTCACCGGGGCGTGGGGCCGGAGCCGTGCCGAAAGGCGCGCACGCGCCAGCGAGTATCGTCACTACCGCGAGCGAAACTGCCGAGCTCCGTCGCTTCTGTCGCCGGATGAACCCGCCAGTCGCAGCTGCGATCCCCGTAGGTGCGGTGGCCGCGGTTGGCGGGTCGGCTTTGACGTGCTGCACGGCGGGAAAGATACGAGGGTGTAGGCAATCACCCGACCCGTAATCAGTGGCATCCCCGGTTTCCGAGGCCCGTGCAGGCGACCAGTTTATGACCTTCGCGGAGGTTCAGAACCTGACGGAGGCTCACTGTGCGCATTGCACGTGCTACGCTGACGGTCGTCCTGCTGGTTTTCACCGCAGCTCCGGCCGAGGCGATCCCGGCCTTCGCGCGAAAGTACAACGTGAGCTGCACGATGTGCCACGGGCCGATGCCGCGGCTGAATACCTTCGGGGAGCGCTTCGCGGAGAATGGCTTTGAGTTTCTGCCCGGCGAGCCACCGCGAGACACGGTCCAGACTGGCGACCCTCTGCTGCGGCTGCAGCGCGAGATCCCACTGGCGGTCAGAATCGACGCATACCTGCGTACACTCACCCGCCCCGCGGAGGCAGAGGCCTCTACCGATCAACAGATGCCGTGGGTGGTCAAGGTGTTGAGCGGCGGACAGGTAGCAGACAAGGTCAGCTATTACACGTACTTCCTCGTGTCCGAGCGCGGTGAGGTCGCAGGGCTGGAAGACGCCTACGTTCAGTTCACCGACCTCGGATCGAGCGGAATCAGCCTTCTCGTCGGCCAGTTCCAGGTTTCGGACCCGCTCTTCAAACGTGAGCTCCGCCTGCAGTACGAGGACTATCAGCCATACCGGGTTCGAGTGGGGGAGGCGCGCGCGGACCTCACCTACGACCGCGGAGTAATGGCCATCTGGTCACCCCGTGCCGGGACCGATATCGCAATGCAGGTCGTGAACGGGCAGGGGCTGCGGGCTGCGTCATCGCAAAGGCAGTACGACGCCGACCCATACAAGAACGTCGCGTTGCGTATTTCGCAGGAGCTGGGACCGCTGCGCCTCGGCGCGTTCGGCTACTTCGGTCGCGAGAGGGCGGACGGAATTCGGAGCAACATTCGCGTCTTCGGCCCTGACGCTACGCTTCAGCTTGGCTCGGCGGGCGAGCTCAACCTTCAGTTCCTTCGCAGGACTGACGGCGATCCCTTCTTCGGCTCCTGCTCCCCTGCCGTGCCGTGCCCCGGCGGTGCGACTGCCCCGTTCGCGACAACGGTCGATGCCGCCATGGTCGAACTTGTGTGGTGGCCGACGGGGGAACTGGGTCGCTGGTTCGTGACCGGGCTGGCGAACTGGATAGACGCAGACGCGCCCGTAGTCTCGCTCCGGCTGGGCGAGCAGGACTCGGAGCCCGGCTACCTGACACGCTACCGCACGACGTCTCTCGGACTCAACTACCTGCTCAAGCGCAATGTGCGGCTGCTGGGTGAAGGGGGGTGGGATTTCGACCGCGATCAGGCCCGACTCGTAACGGGCTTCAGCCTCGCTTTCTGAGTTGCCGGAGGAAACATTGATCGATCCTGATGGCAGTGCCTCAAACAACGCGAGTGGACGCAGAGCAGCTGTTCTCGTGGTTCTCGCAATTGCCGTTGTGGCGGTGGCGTGGCTGGTGCGATCCACCTCGATTCAGGACGATGTGATCGTCGCTTCGTTTGCAGTTGACCGTCCAGAATCGGATAGCCTCGCGGCCCTCATCTCCCATGGCGAGCGAGTGTATCAGGGGAAGGCCGGGGGAGCGCTGTGCGCGACCTGTCATGGCCCCCAGGCAAAGGGGGTCCCCGGTATCGGCCCTGACCTCACAGATGGAAAGTGGCTGCACGGGGACGGCAGCATGGGGTTTCTGCGCGCGATCATTCGCACGGGCGTGCCCAGGCCGAAGGCCACCGCCGCGGTCATGCCCCCATATGGCGGCTCGCCACTCAAGCCTGATCAGCTCGAAGCCGTAGCCGCGTACATCCACTCGCTGAACAATACTGGCCGCTGAGCCGCTCGCGGCTGGCCGGCTGACCGGGCTAACCGTGGCGGCTCGTGCGAACACCCCAGGACGATGGCCTGGCGCTCACGGCATGGCGTCCTGAGCCGCGGTGGCAACCCCTCGGCCCCACCGGCTGTCCAATTCGGGGGTCTGGGGTCGGGGGTCGGAATCCCGCGTAGCATGTCCTGAAACCTCCAGACCAGCCACTCGTAGGTAAGAGCTGGGACGCCTCCGAGGTGCCGCGGCCCGTCTGAATCAGATTCCTTTCAAGAGAGAACTACATATGAAGCGCACTTTGTCCGCAGTCGCTGGTCTCATCCTGGGCGCGGGTGTACTGCATGCCCAGCCGCCCCAGCGACCTGCTGGTCCGGGCGTTCCCCCAGCTGCGCCAGGAGAAGTCCGCGGCACCATTGTGGAAGCGGAGGGCGCCGCACCCGTCGCGGGCGCTTCCATTGCAGTTCGCAGCAAGCGCGATTCGGCGCTCGTTGCCGGAGCCGTTGCCGGACAGAACGGCGCGTTTGTGATCCAGGGCCTCCGTCCCGGGATCTACTACCTGCGGATCGCGTCCATCGGCTTCACGCCCAGAAGCCACGACTTCGAGATCACCCCTGAGGCGCCGCGTGCCAGCGTTGGCAACATCGAGCTCACACGCTTTGCGGTGACGCTGCAGAGCGTGGAGGTAACGACCGAGGCTCCCGCCATGGTCATCGAGCCCGATCGCAACAGCTACCGCGCGAAGGAAGTCGCGCCCGCGGCAGCGAACGCGAGCGAGGTTCTTCAGGCGACGCCGTCTGTCGAAGTGGACGCGGACGGCAAAGTCAGCCTTCGTGGCAACGAGAACGTGGCGGTACAGATCAACGGCCGTCCCGCCCCGATCCGCGGCGAGCAGCTCGGCGCCTACCTCAAGACCCTGCCGGCGAACGTGGTAGAGCGGATCGAGGTAGTGCCGACGCCGTCGGCGCGGCACGATCCCGAGGGAATGGCCGGGATCATCAACATCGTACTACAGCAGAACGTCGACCTGGGCAGGAGCGGCGGCTTCACGATCGCCGCGTCCCCCTCGAACAGGTACAACCTCTCCGGGAGACTCGGCCAGCAGACCGGTCCCTGGTCGATCATGAGCACCTATGGATTCAACGCCGACGACCGTGACATCGTGGGCATCAACGACCGCGAGCGCTTCGACGCCCTGAAGGCTCCCTTGTCGTACACGGAGGAGGACGTTGACGCCACCGCCAGCAATTACGGCCACAACTTCAACACGACGGTCGATTACAAGCGCAACGAGCGCGACCTGTTCTCCAACGTGCTCGCGATGAACCGCCGCAATTCGGACGACCAGTCCACCAACGCTTACTCCGAGCTCAGCGGCGACAGGTCGCTGGTCGACCAGTACGTCCGCCCGCGCAATGCGGAGAACAAGGGCTTCATGGTGGACTATACCACGGCCTTCCGGCGCACCTTCGAGCCGCGACGGCACGAGCTGTCCACCGAACTCCGCTTCAACCGGCAGGACGACGACGACCGCACGCTGCTGTGGCGGCAGGCGGTTGCCGGTGACGAGGTACCGAGCCGAACCGAAATGGAGAGCAGGCAGACCGCTTCGCTGGTGAACTCATTGACGGCGCAGCTGGATTACACGCGCTCCTTCGGCGAGCGCACCAAGCTGGAAACGGGTTACAAGGGCAATGCGAAGTGGTTGGAGCGGGATTACACGGTGCTGGAGGACGAGACCGGCTCAGGCACGTGGACACCGAGCAACCTGAGTAACGCCTTCGAGCTCGACGAGCAGGTGCACGCCGTGTATGGCGTGCTTAGCCGCGGCCTTGGCAAGTGGGAGCTGCAGGGCGGGCTCCGCGCCGAGTACGCGACGCGTGATTTCGCGCTCGCGTCGGAGAATTACCCGTTCAACTACAGCAGTCTGTTCCCGAGCGCGGTTGCGTCCTACAAGTTGAGCGAGGCCAGTCAGGTCAAGTTGGCGTACTCGCGCCGCGTGCGGCGTCCTGGTACGCAGGAGCTGAACCCGTTCCCGGTCTTCTTCGACGTGCAGAACGTCTTCATCGGCAACCCGCGCCTCAACCCGGAGTACACCGACGCGGTCGAGTTGAGCTACAACCGCACATACAGGCTCGGCACGTTCCAGGTCTCGCCCTTCTATCGGCGCACGACCGATGTGATACGCTTCATCATCGACACCGAGGACGTGGTGGATGGTCGCGACGTGACGTCCGTCACGTTTGAGAATCTCGCGACGGGCAACTCCTGGGGTACGGACATGAACGGCTCGCTGCGTCTCGGCCCGAAGTTCAGCGCCCTCGCCGGCTTCAACATCCACAAGATGGTGACCGAGGGCGGTCCCTCGGCGACGTCGCTGGCGTCCAACGCGGTCATGTGGTCTGCCCGCTTGAACGCGACCGCGACGGTGCGGGAAGGGCTTACGCTGCAGGGTTTCTATATGTACCGAGGGCCGCAGAGCATGGAGCGTGGCCGCTTCTCGAAGTTCCAGATCGCGAGTTTCACGCTCCGGCAGCAGATCAATCCGAAGGCGTCGCTGGCGCTGCGCGTGCAGGACCCGTTCAACACGGTGGGGTTCCGCGTGGAGGTGAGTAATGACAACGTGCTCCAGATCACGGAGCGCAAGTTCGACCTCCGCTCGGTTCACCTCACCTATCAGTACACCTTCGGTCAGGCACCCCGCATCCGGCAGCGTCCGGAAGCGCAGCCTGAGGGGCCTGTCGGCTTCCCGCAGTAACACCTCAGGCAGCTGCACGAAGCCCCCCGGGATAGGTATCCCGGGGGGCTTTGACGGCCCGCTATCCGACCGCGCGCGTGTCGCCTGCTTTCCCTCAACGCCCCTTGCTGGAACCTCCGGCTGGCTTGAACACTTCCACGTTCACGCGGACCGTGCGCTCCTCCTGCGAATGCAGCGCTCCCACTCCGACCACCTGTCGTGCGATCTCCTCGCCCTTGTCGTTGTGCACGGTGACGAGAACCGAATACTCCCAGGGCTCGCCCGCGGCGGGGTGGCGGATGATGCCGTCAACGCGCAGCGCCGAGAAGCTGGCCTGTTTCTTCTGAGCCAGTCGCGGGTCGAACCTGAGGTGGTGGTGGCAGACCGGGCATCTGCTGGCACTCTCGAGGATCGTCGCCCTGCAGTGCGGACAGGTGCGCGATTTCCCCGGAGTGCCGTGCCCAGCATGGGTCATTGCGCGCCGCGCGTCTCCGTTTTCCCATCGCGACCGCTTTCTTCCCAGCCGAAATCAGCCTGGCCACGCATGCGCGATCCGGCAGCAACCGTCAGCGACCCGGCCTTGACGTCGCCGTTGAGCACGCCCGACTTCTGCAGCTCGACACGCGACGCGGCATCCACGTTCCCCTCGAGCTCGCCAGCTATGATCACTGTGCCGGCGCGCACGCCGCCGGTCACTTTGGCTCCGGCCTCGATCGTGAGGTCCCCTTCCACGTGCACGTCTCCTTTGAAGCGCCCCGCCACCCGTACGTGTCCAGCGCCTTCGATCTTACCCTCGATGTTCAGATCAGCCGCGATCAATGTTTCCTTTAGCTCGCGCTGAACCGGACGGCGAGCCGTGTCGCCGGATGCCGTCGGCACCGCAGGCGCGAAGTCATCCTTTCTTGGCGCCAAATTCGGCGGAGGCGGGGTCGGCTCAGGCTTGGCGGGGGTCTGTTCCTTCCAGATGGCCATTCTCAAACTCCTGTCAGTACTGGGTAGGCAGAGGCGGGGTCACGTCCAGCGGCGAGCCCGTGCAATGAAGATAGCGAATAGACGCGGCAGAGCCGGATTAGTTTCCACGGATGCCTCTGGTGGTCACTGAAGCGATCGTGTTGCACGCGTTCGACTATCTCGAGAGTTCGCGTATTCTCCGCCTTGCCACGCGGGAAATGGGCGTACAGTCGGTCGTGGCCCGGGGCGCCCGGCGCTCGAAGAGCCGCTTCGGAACCGCACTCGATCTCTTCGTTCAGGGCACCGCGCACTTCTCGGCCCATCGTGGGCGAGAACTGCATACGCTGACCACCTTCGACATCGACACGACCCGCCCTGCGCTGGCAACTGACTTCGGCCGGTTCACCGGCGCTGAAGCGATAGCCGAGCTCGTGCTGCGATTCGGGGGCGACGAGCCGCATCCCGAGGTATACGACGCGGCGGTCGCTGCGCTCGATGAGCTCGCCGTCGCTTCAGACGCCGAGGCAGTGGAGCGGGCCATAGCCGGGGCGTGGCGCATCGTGACGGCACTGGGCTTCGCTCCGGCACTGGCCAGCTGTGCCACCTGCGATGCTGAGGTCCCACGCGACGAGAGCGCTACGTTCTCCGCGGCCGCAGGCGGTGTGCTGTGTGCGCGCTGTGCAGGTCTGGCACGCGGCACGCGCGTTCTCCCGCCCGAGGCGCGATGCGCGCTGGAGCTCTGGACGGCGAATGACCGCGCTCGGCTGGATGACGATGCAACTGTCCGCGCCCACCAGCGCCTGCTCAGGGAATTCGTTCAGGAGCACCTTTCCGAGGGCAAGCCGCTGCGTGCGTTCGACGTATGGGAGCGTGAGCGATGGAGCGCCTGAGGCGGGCGAGTGACGTCTCCCGGGTATCCGCCTCGGGTAGCGCCACGTGATACTCGGCACCGCGGGCCACATCGATCACGGCAAGACCGCGCTCGTCCGCGCGCTGACAGGCGTCGATACCGATCGGCTTCCCGAGGAGAAGCGCCGGGGGATAACGATCGAGCTGGGATTCGCTCCTCTCGATCTCGACGGTGTCGGGACGCTCGGTGTTGTGGACGTTCCTGGCCACGAGGCGTTCGTGCGGACGATGCTTGCGGGGGCGACCGGTGTTGACGTTGCGCTCCTCGTCATCGCTGCGGATGAAGGCGTCATGCCGCAAACAAAGGAGCATCTCGCCATCCTTACGCTGCTGGGCATTCGCGGCGGTGTCGTCGCTCTGAGCAAGACGGACCTGGTCGATGACGACTGGCTGGCACTCGTTACGGACGATGTGCGCGGCGTGCTGGCGGGCAGTGCGCTGGTGGAAGCCGAGATCGTTCCTGTTTCGGCTCGGACCGGAGCGGGAATCGACCGGTTGCGCGCGGCGCTTGCAGAGATTGCTGCGAGGGATATCGAGTCCACCGCCGCAGACCTGTTTCGGATGCCCGTGGACCGTGTCTTCTCTCTGCGGGGAACGGGCACGGTAGTCACGGGCACAGTATGGAGCGGCACGCTTGCGCGGGGAGCGGCCTGGATTCACCCGCCGGGCCGCGCAGTTCGCGTGCGCGAGCTGCACTCACATGGGCGCGCGGTCGATTCGGTCGGGGGCGGAATGCGTGCCGCGGTGGCGCTCGCTGATGTTGCGGTCGCCGAAGTGCCGAAAGGGGCGGTGCTCGTGTCCCCGGGCGAGTGGCCGCCTTCAGATACGCTGCGGGCCACGCTCGAGCTGCTGGATCCCGAGTCGCCCGTGTTGGGTGCCCGCACGCGGATACGATTCCACCTCGGGTCGGCGGATACCGGCGCGCGCGTAGTGTCGCTCGCGCCTGGTGTAGTGCGCGTTCACCTCGAGGCGCCTCTCGTGTGCCGTTCAGGCGACCGGTTCATCATCCGGGGGGGAGCGCAGATGACCACTCTCGGAGGCGGCACCGTTATTGATCCGTATGCACGCCGGCGCGCTCGGGCACTGGGAACGGCGGATCTTTCGACAGCAGGCATTCTGTCGGCGTTGTGCGCCGAGGCGGGGGCGACTGGCGTGGAGATCCGTCCGCTGCCGATTCGAATCGGAGTAGCGCCTGTAGAGCTGGACCGCGTTCTGAAATCCACCTCTCTGGTGGTGACGGCGGAGCGGGTGTACGCCCCCGGCGTTGCCGCTGAACTGCGGGAGCGGGTCCTCGCGGCGATCGACCTGGAGCACGCTCGCGACTCACTCTCCCCGGGGCTGCCCCTGGAGCGTGCGCGCGCGTCGCTCGGTGCTCCGCGCGACCTGTTTGACTCGGTGCTCGCGGATCTTGTGCTGGCTGAGGAGCTGGAGGTAGCTGGTTCGATCATCCGGCGTCCCGGGCGAGATCCACGGCTCAGCGAAGAGCAGGCGAGTCTTGCTGAGGGTATCCTGCACGTTTTTTGCTCGGTCGATGAACCGGTAGCCACCGTTGCCCAAATCACGGCATCGTTTGGAACCGAATCCATCCCGGTTCTGCGATATCTGGAACAGACCGGGCGGGTGATCCGGCTTGGTGAAGCACTGGTGGCTGGCGAGGCTGTAGTTCGTGGCATGGTGGAGCAGCTGAGGGCTGTAATGGAGGTGGGGCGGGTGTACTCGCCGGCGGAGCTTCGGGACGCGCTCGGTATCTCGCGAAAAACCCTGATCCCGCTTCTCGAGTACTGCGATCGGGTACAGGTAACAGAGCGGAGGGGGTCGGACAGGGTACTCAGGTCCTCTTAAGGGGTAGAAACCTTTCGGGACCTGGGTACGTCTAAGGAGTAGCGGCTCGGACATTCGTTGACAGGCGTTTGCACTGCCCCTATGTTCGCGCCGAAAGGGTAAATCAGGACCATTCTCGCGAGGGTATTGGCTAGAACACTCATACGTCAGTAGGAGTAGCACATGATGGCGCGATGGGCAGCACTGGCGGTAACGGTGCTTGTCCTCGGTACATCGGTGACGCGTGAAGCGTCGGCTCAGGGGATCAACCCTCAAACCGGCGAACGCGGCGCCGGTTCAGGGTTGGGCCAGAACTACCCGAATCCGTTCGGGGTCGATACCAGGATTCAGTTCACGATTGGGGATTATCCGACGTGCACCGACCAGGGTCGGCAGTACCGGGTTACTCTGAGGATCTTCAATCTGCTGTCGCAGATCGTCTCGGTTCCGGTGCTTGAAAGCGGTGGCTCGGCTGCCGGGGGTGAGTCGCTGGAAAGTTTGATGTTGAGCTGTGGTCAGTACACCGCGTACTGGGACGGGGCATATCTGAACAGTTCCCAACCAGCGCCGAGCGGAGTTTATCTCTACAGGCTCGAGGTGGACGGCAGGCCAGCGGTGAAGAAGATGTTCAAGTCGCGATAGACTGGTGCGGGAGCGAGGGGGGCCGGGGGAACCGGCCCTTCTCTTTGTCGGGCGATGTAAAGGATCCTTGACATAATATCAGATATACCGTACTTATTGTCTTGTACCCTTTACAGGAGCTGCCCGTGAGGTCAAGGTTTCCATTTCGTCTCCTCTTCAGTGCGGTTGTGCTGATGGCCGCGGTTCCGGTCTGCACCTACCTGCTGCGCTCGCCTAATGTCACGCTCACGACGGGTGTGCGTCTGGCGGTGGCTCTGACCCCTGTTCCGCTGGCGGTGTGGCTTATCTCCGAATACGTCCGGCTGATGCGCACCGCCGATGAGTTCGTGCGGCGGGTCATGCTCGAGGCGCTCGCAATCGGCTATCCGGTCGCGCTCCTGATAGGCATGACAGTCGAGTACCTCCAGAAGGGCGGCTTCCTGCTCGGCGCGGACGTAGGGCGCGTGTGGCCAGTGCAGGGACTGGTCTGGGTGATCGCATACGGGTACGCGCGGTGGAGGTACCGATGAACAACAGGCTACGGGTTCTTCGTGCGGAGCGGGGGTGGACCCAGGCCGAACTTGCGGAGCGTGCCGGCGTGTCGAGGCAGACGATCAACGTGATCGAGGCGGGGAAGTACGATCCGAGCCTGCCGCTCGCGTTCAGGCTCGCTGCGATATTCGGCAGCAGAATCGAGGAACTCTTTTTCCCGGACGCTGGAGCAGAGCGGTAGCTGGATAGCTCCGATTAGAGTCCCGGCAATTCCGGGGAGGGCGGAGGATCGGCCGAGAGGAAACTGCGCAAGTCGCTGATCGCGTGGCGTGTTTCGTGTACCGTGAGGCGCCGTGATCGCGCTGAGCTTGCTTGCGGAGGCTGCGGGTGGTGCGGTCGAGGGGCCGGGTGACATCAGTGTCAGCAGGCTGTGCCTCGACTCACGGCTGGCTGTGCCAGGAGATCTGTTTGTGGCGCTGGGCGACACCCAGGCAACTGTACAGCACGTCCAGGAGGCAGTTGCGAGCGGCGCTGTAGCCGCATGCGTCTCGTGGGAGGCGGTTGCGGTTCTCCGGAGTGCCGACGTTCCGCTGCTGGTCGTTGCACAGCCCCGCGCGGCCCTCGGGAGAATGTCCGCAGCGTTCTACAAAAATCCTGCGCGCGATCTGCGACTGATCGGCGTCACCGGAACACTCGGAAAGACATCGACGGCGATACTGATCCAGGCAGCGTATCGCTCTGCTTCAGCAGGACGTGGGGTCGGAGTTGTGGGATCGCTGGGCGCCAGCGTCTCCCCGGGCAATCAACGCAGCGAGGGCCCGCAGTTCGGGGGCATGACTACTCCCGACGCGCCGGACCTGCACGCAGCGTTTCGTGCAATGAGTGATAGCGGCATTCGGATCGTGGCGATGGAGGTGACGTCGCACGCGCTGGCCCAGGACCGAGTTGAGGGCCTCACCTACTCGCTCGGGGTGATCACCAATCTTGTCCCCGACGAGCATCTCGAGTTCCACGGAACCCCGGAGAATTATCTCCGCACGAAGGCACGTTTTCTCGACTACCTGCAGCCGACCGCCCCACTGATCGTGAACGCGGATGACCCGCTCGTGCTCGAGATGGTTGCGGGGCGGAGCAACCCACGCGGCGCTCTCGTTGGCGTGACACTCGAGGCTTCCGGCATTACGCAGAGCCAGGAAAGAGAGCAGTGCGACTTCCTCGCAGCGGCAAGCGACGTCATCTGGGATGCCAGCGGATCGCGGTTCACGCTGCGCCTGCCGGATTCCTTTCCTCTCATGAGCGGCGGTACGGTCGGCGCGGCCGAGATCCCTATCCACCTGCCCCTCCTTGGCGTCCAGCACGTGACGAACGCCGCACTGGCGGCCACGACAGCGCTGGTGGCCGGCGCGCGGGCATCTGAGATCGCTGCCGGGCTGGCGCGTGTCGAGCCAGTACGACGAAGAATGCAGATCCTGCGGGCTGCTGACCCGTGCGTGATCGATGACACGACGGGCAATCCCGAGACGCTTCAGGCGGTCTTCACCACAATTCGCGCAATCCCGCACGCGGCGCTCCGGATTGTGTTCGGGTTGCGCGGCTCGCGCGGAACCGAAATAAATGCGCGGCTGGCAGATACGCTGGCCTCCCTCGTATTGGAGCGTACCGGCGCGGAGCCAGTAACTCTCGTGGTTACGGTGTGCGACGATGTGAGCTTGCCGCGCGAGCGCGTCACCGCCGGGGAACGTGAGGCGGCGTTGCAGGTGCTGCAATCCACCCTGGGTGACCGCAAGCCTGATGCGAGCCTGGTTTACCGGTTTGAGCCGCAGCTTGAGACGGCTATCGCTTACGCTCTCCATGGCGCTCAGCCCGGTGACCTCGTGCTGCTGCTCGGCACGCAGGCGATGGATGGGGCGGCGGCCGTCGCACAGGCGCTCTTGCGCAGTCGCGAGGACGCGCCGCGCCGTAACCTCAGCTAACTTTTTCGCATCCGCACAGCACGATGATCAATCCAGACCGACTCACAGTGAAGGCAGGCGAAGCGCTGCAGGAAGCGCTCAATCTCGCTCGCCGTGCCGGCAACCCGCTCGTCTACGATCTGCACCTCCTGCTGGCTCTCCTCGACCAGGACGAAGGGATCGTTGTCCCTCTGGTTCAGAAGCTCGGCGCCAGCGTGGCGGCGCTGCGCGAGCGCGCGCAGCAGGAAACAGCGCGGTACCCGAAGCAGAGCGGCGCGCAGCCCACTCTGTCACGGGAGTTGAATCAGGTCTTCGACAGGGCCGACCAGCTCGCCGGCTCGCTCGGCGACGAGTACGTCTCGACCGAGCATTTTCTCCTCGCACTGTCCGATGTTCGTGGGACGGAGAGCCGCACAATTCTCAGCGAGCTCGGGGTGTCGCTGGATGCCCTGATGGAAGCGCTGCAGAACGTGCGTGGCTCGCACCGGGTCACCGACCAGACCCCTGAGAATCAGTACCAGGCGCTGCAGAAGTACACGCGCGATCTCACGGAGTCGGCGCGGAAGGGGAAGCTGGATCCTGTGATTGGTCGCGACGAGGAGATCCGTCGCGTCATACAGGTGCTGTCACGCCGCACGAAGAACAACCCCGTGCTCATCGGGGAGCCAGGTGTTGGCAAGACAGCAATCGTCGAGGGCCTCGCTCAGCGGATCGTCAACGGGGATGTACCGGAGGGGCTGCGCAGCAAGAGCCTCGTGGCGCTCGATCTCGGCGCGCTGATCGCGGGCGCCAAGTACAGGGGCGAATTCGAAGAACGGCTCAAGGCCGTACTCAAGGAGATCACCTCGTCTGAAGGCCGCTTCGTGGTGTTCATAGACGAGATGCACACGCTCGTCGGGGCGGGGAAGGCTGAAGGCGCAATGGACGCGGGCAACATGCTGAAGCCGATGCTGGCACGCGGCGAGCTCCGCGTCGTTGGCGCCACCACGCTGGACGAGTACCGCAAGCATGTCGAGAAGGATGCCGCACTCGAGCGCCGCTTCCAGCCGGTGTATGTAGGTGAGCCTACAGTCGAGAGCACGATCGCCATACTGCGTGGCCTTAAGGAACGGTACGAGGTGCACCACGGAGTGCGTATCACCGACGGCGCCGTCGTCGCCGCAGCGACGCTGTCACACCGCTATATCGGCGACCGCTTTCTTCCGGACAAGGCCATCGATCTGATAGACGAGGCGGCGTCCCGCCTGCGCATCGAGATAGACTCGCTGCCGCAGGAGATAGACGAGGTCGAACGGCGTATCGTGCAGCTGGAGATCGAACGACAGGCATTGCTCAAGGAGAAGGACGCCGTGTCCCGGGAGCGTCGCGAGGCGCTGGAGCGTGAGCTGTCGGAGCTCGGTGAGCGCTCGTCAACGATGAAGGCGCAGTGGCAGGCGGAGAAGGAATCGCTCGGGTCTGTGGGGCGCATCAAGCAGCAGATCGACGAAGGGCGAACTCAGGCGGAGCAGGCGACTCGCAGCGGAGACCTCGCAAAAGCAGCCGAGATCACGTACGGAGCGATTCCGCAGCTCGAGAAGGAGCTGCATGACGTGGAACAGCAGCTTGCCAGCAAGCAGGGCGGTCGGCAGTTCCTCAAGGAGGAAGTGACCGCTGACGACGTCGCGGAGATTGTCGCTCGCTGGACCGGAATCCCGGTCTCGCGCATGATGGAGAGCGAGCGCGAGCGGCTGACGAAGCTGGAGAGCGAGCTTGGGCGGCGTGTGATCGGCCAGCAGGAGGCCATCTCCGCCGTGTCCAACGCGGTGCGGAGATCACGCGCCGGCCTGCAGGACCCGAATCGCCCGATCGGGTCGTTCATCTTCCTTGGCCCGACGGGGGTGGGGAAGACGGAGACGGCGCGAGCCCTGGCTGAGTTCCTGTTCGACGACGAGCACGCCATGGTGCGCATCGACATGTCGGAGTACATGGAGAAACACGCGGTCGCGCGGCTGATCGGAGCGCCGCCCGGTTACGTCGGGTTCGAGGAAGGCGGCCAGCTCACAGAGGCGGTCCGGCGCCGACCGTATTCCGTGATCCTGTTCGACGAGGTCGAGAAGGCCCACCAGGACGTCTTCAATGTGCTGCTGCAGATACTCGATGACGGACGACTGACCGATTCGCAGGGAAGGACAGTGGACTTCCGCAACACAGTCATCATCATGACTTCCAACATCGGGAGCCACTACATACTCGAGCGCACCGGGGCGGAGTGGGAGGAGACGGAGACGCATGTGATGGCGGCGCTGCGACAGCACTTCCGGCCGGAGTTCCTCAATCGGATCGATGACGTGGTCGTCTTTCGTCAGCTCGGTACCGAAGAGATCGAGCGGATCATCGAGCTGCAGCTCGGGCGCCTTGACAAGCTTCTCTCCGACCGCAAGCTCACGATCGAGCTCACGCCCGAGGCGAGACGACTGCTCGCCACAGAGGGTTACGATCCTGCATACGGGGCCCGGCCACTGAAGCGCGCCATCCAGCGGATGCTGCAGAATCCGCTCGCTCTCGCCGTCCTCGAGGGCCGTTTCGAGGCGGGCGATCACCTCATCGCCGAAGCCGGTGAGGGTGCGGAGCTGGTTTTCAGAAAAGGTGAGCGAGCCGAACCGGTGGCTGCGTAAATCTCGTGAAAGAAAAGGGGCCCATACGGGCCCCTTTATGCTGCCGATCTTCCAGTTATCGGTGGTAGACGGTTACGTCGTTCTCGTTGTGACCACGTACAGCAATTGCCAGTACTGCGTCGGCGCTTACGCCGGCGGCTGTGAGCGCGGCTGAAACGGCTGCATTCTCAGCGGCAGCGGTTCGGGCCGAAGCGGCTCGTCCTTCCGCCCTGGTTACCGCGTTCTCGATACCAGCGGTGGCTGGGCTCGGCGAGAGCTTCGACACAGGAATGAGCGTGATGTGCGAGCCCGTGAGATTGCTCAGGCCACGCAGCCTGCGCAGATGGCTCGCCTGGGTGTTGACTGCGGCATTGAAGTTACCGACGGTCATCGGCCCGACGGTCTGCGGGGGAACCACGACGTTCTGCAGGTTCGCAGGGGTGGTGGCCGGTGCCATAGTCATCGTAGTCGTCGGCGCTGCAGTGGGGGCCGCCGGCGGTGCTGGCTCGACTACCTCCGGCATCGGAGGGGGCGCCGGGGCGGTCGGTGGCGTCGGCGTCACCGGGTCGGTCGGTGTGGTCACCGGCACGGTATCAGCCGGAGTGGTGGGTTCCTGAGCTTCCAGGTTGGCGGTTCCGGAAATGGCGATAACCGCAGCCACAGCCGCCGCACCCATGAGAGCTTTGCGTAAAGACATATCGTTG
>CAZOAT010000012.1:0-15401 GCA_964577965.1 uncultured Gemmatimonadaceae bacterium
GGCTGAGAGCCAGGCCCCTCGATCCCCGAATCACACGTATACACGCGGGTTCGCAAGACTAAATAAAACCAATTCCTGGCCCGACTGCAACAGGGGTTCGGCCGAAAGGAGGCTGGCGATGGCCTCAGGGGGCGCCTGGCGTACTTTTGACCGATGGCACCGCGAATGATCGACCTGAAACCGGAGATCGGCGAGGCGGCGACGTTGCCGGCCGCCGTCTATCACGAGCAGCAATACTACGACGTGCAGCGCGAACGGGTGTTCGCGCGCACCTGGCAGCACGCTGGTGACGCGCGCCGCCTGCGAACCGCTGGCCACGTGCTGCCTTTCACTCTTCTCGAGCAGTGCCTCGACGAGCCGCTGCTGCTCGCGTCGGATACGGCGGGGACTGTGCGCTGTCTGTCGAATGTGTGTACCCATCGCGGCGCGCTGGTGGTGGAGGGCGAGGGACACCTTCGTCACCTCCGCTGCCGGTACCACGGCCGCCGGTTCGCGCTGGACGGCTCCTTCGAGTCAATGCCTGAGTTCGAGGGCGTTGCCGGCTTTCCCTCGCCCGCGGACGACCTGCCCCGTCTGGCGCTGGAGCGCTGGGGTCCAATGCTCTTCACATCACTTGCTCCGGCGATGCCGTTCGACGAGTGGATCGAGCCAGTGCGCGCCCGGACGGGATGGATGCCCCTGGACGCATTCGTGCCGGATCCGGCTACTTCGACTGAGTACCATATCGGTGCCAACTGGGCGCTGTACGTGGACAACTACTCCGAGGAGTTCCATATCCCGTACGTGCATGCCGGGCTGAGCGAGCAGCTTGACTACAATCAGTATCGAACCGAGACGTTCGCCTGGGGCAACCTTCAGCTCGGAGTGGCCAGGCCCGGCGAGCCCGCGTTTGAGCTCCCGGCCGGTCATCCTGACGAAGGTCAGCGGGTCGCAGCTTTCTACTTCTGGTTGTTTCCGAATCTGATGCTGAACTTCTACCCCTGGGGTCTGTCGGCCAACATCGTTCACCCTCTTGGACCGATGCGCACCCGTGTCGCTTTTCTGTCGTACGTGTGGCGCCCGGAGCTGCGTGAGCAGGGAGTCGGCACCGGGCTGCACCGTGTCGAGATGGAGGACGAGGAGGTGGTCGAGTCAGTGCAGCGCGGCGTGCGCTCCCGGCTGTATGATCGCGGGCGGTACTCGCCGCGGCGCGAGGTGGGAACACACCACTTCCACCGGCTGCTCGCCGCCTTCATGAATTCCAGGCCGGACGCGGAGGTGAGCCTGTGAACAGCGGTACGTGCGCGCTCCCCGCCTTTCTTGGAGTGCTTTCTGCAGTCGCACCAGCGATTTCAGGTGCGCAGGAAGCGCGTACCCCTTCCACGGAGCATGCAGTGGAAGCAACGCGTAGCTACATCGCCGCATCGGGCGATTCGGTGATTCGGGAGCTGTTCACGCTGCTCGCAGTACCGAACGTCGCAGCCGATTCCGCGAACATTGCCAGGAACGCCGAGCTGCTCATGGAGATGCTGCGGCGGCGCGGGGCGACCGCCCGACTGCTCGAGGGTGCGGGCCCTCCTGCGGTTTACGGTGAGCTCATGACTCCCGGAGCCACCCGCACGGTGGTGTTCTACGCCCACTACGACGGCCAGCCGGTCGTCGCCGCCGACTGGGCGACGAATCCCTGGGAGCCGACGCTGCGCTCTGGGCTCCTCGGCGACGGCGCACCTGTCGTGGAAATCCCGTCCGGGCGGGCGCCGGACGACTGGCGCATCTACGCGCGATCCGCATCCGACGACAAGTCGCCGATAGTCGCCATGCTCGCGGCGCTTGACGCGTTGCGCGCGCGGGGCATCAGCCCGGGCGTGAACCTCAGGTTCTTCTTCGAGGGCGAGGAAGAAGCCGGCTCGCCGAACCTCCGAGGGACATTCGAGCGACACCGTGAGTTGCTCACCGGCCATCTGTGGATCGCAGCCGACGGACCAGTTCATACCACCGGGTTGCCGCAGGTGATCTTCGGCGTACGTGGCGTTGTCGGACTCGAACTGACTGCGTATGGTCCCGCGCGACCGCTCCACAGTGGGCACTATGGCAACTGGGCGCCGAACCCCGCGGCGCTGATCGCTGATCTGCTTGCGAGCATGCGGACAGCCGACGGAGAGGTTCGTATCGCCGGCTTTTACGATGATGTCCGGCCGCCAACGCCAGCCGAACTTGCCGCGGCCGATTCGCTGGCGCGGTTTGAGGACGAGCTGCGTGGCACACTCCAGCTGGCACGCACGGAGGCATCGAATGCTCCCCTCTTCCGTCGCCTGATGCTGCCGGCGCTGAATATCCGCGGGATCAGAGCCGGTGGAGTCGGTGAGTCAGCGTCGAACGCCATCTTCCCGGAAGCGCACGCCTCCATCGACATCCGGCTCGTTCCGGACCAGCGTGTTCAGCAGGTGCAGGCTGCCGTTGAGGCGCATATCAACGGGCAGGGGTTCACCATCGTGCGCGATAAGCCGGATTCGACAGCCAGGAGGCGGAGCGTGAGGCCACTCTGGCTGCGCTGGGATTCCGGGTACCCGGCTATGCGCACCGACATCGGCCATCCGCTGTCGCAACGGGTGATCGCACTCGTGAAAGAAACCACCGGCCGCGAAACCCTGGTGCTCCCTTCCTACGGAGGGAGTCTCCCGCTGTACCTGGTTGAGGAAGTGCTGGGCGCCCCGCTCGTGATCGTACCGATGGTGAACGCGGACAACAACCAGCACGCCGCGAACGAGAATCTGAGAGTCGGCAATCTCTGGATGGGCATGGAGCTGTACGCGAGCCTCATGGCCGGCCTTGGCCGCGACTGAGCTACCTACAACTTCCGAGCAAATGAACATGAGAGCGCCGTACGTCCGGCTACGTGCCGGAGTCCTTTCTCTGTCCGTCGCGCTGGGTGCCTGTGCCGCGCCCGTGGCGCAGTCGGTTCCAATCACCCCCGCGAGCGGCGCCGAGATCCTGTGGGATACGTACGGAATACCGCACATCTTTGCTGCGGACCGCGAAGCGCTCGCGCATGCGTGGGGCTGGGCGCAGATGCAGAACCACAGCGATCTTCTGCTGCGACTCTACGCGCAGGGGCGGGGGAGGGCGGCGGAGTATCTCGGCCAGCCGTACCTGAGTGAAGACCGTTGGGTCTGGACGATGGGGATACCGCAGCGATCCGAGCGGTGGCTGGCTGCACAGAGCCCGGAGATGCGTGTCCATCTCGCGGCCTTTGTGCGGGGGATCAACGCATTTGCAACTGCGCATCCGGAGCTCGTCGGCGACTCGCTTCGTGCCGTGCTGCCGGTCGTCCCAACGGACGTGATGGGCCATGCACAACGCTGGGGCTACTCCGCTTTTGTCACGTCGCGCATCGCGGTCGAGCAGACCGCGGAGTCGTGGCAGGAGCGTGGCTCAAACGCGTGGGCGATCGCGCCCTCACGTTCCGCGTCGGGACACGCGATGCTGCTGGCGAATCCGCACGTTCCCTGGGGTGACATGTTCACCTGGATGGAGGGGCAGCTCGTCCTTCCGGGGACGAACATCTCCGGTGCAGCACTGGTGGGCAGCCCCGTCCTGCAGGTCGCGTTCAACGACCGCCTTGGCTGGACGCATACCGTCAACCATCAGGATGGCGCCGATCTGTATGAGTTGGCCCTGACGAGCGACGGTTACGCGTGGGATGGTGGGGCACGCGCGTTCGATGTCGAGACGCGCGTGCTCACCGTTCGCGAACGGGATGGCTCGATGCGTCCGGACACTCTTCGAATCCGCCGTTCGGTTCATGGTCCGGTGGTACGTGAGCGCGCCGGTCATGTGCTGGCGCTGCGCGCAGTGGGTACGGAGCTCGCCGGCTGGATCGAGCAGTGGTGGCAGATGGGCACCGCCCGGAACTTCGCCGAGTTCGAGCGCGCAATTCGCCCGAACATGATATCCTCGCAGAACATCACCTACGCGGACGCAGCCGGACGCATCATGCTGTTCTACGGCGGTAACACACCGGTTCGTCCTGGCGGCGGCCGTGAGTACTGGGAGGGGATCGTTCCGGGAACGACGTCGGCGAATCTGTGGACGCAGCTGCACACGTTCGATGACATGCCGCGCATCGTTGATCCGCCAGGCGGCTGGCTGCAGAACGCGAACGATCCTCCCTGGTGGGCATCGTTCCCGACGGTACTGGATCGTTCCCGGTATCCGGCATACATCGCGGAAACCGAGATGTCATTGCGTGCGCAGCGATCGGTGGCTCTCGTCGAAGAAGAGCCTCGCATGACGTTCGACGAGATGATCAGGCGGAAGCATTCAACGGAGATCGAGCTGGCTAACCGCGTGGTTGGTGATCTCGTCGCGGCGGCCGGGCGCGCGGCATCGGCTCGCGTCGCAGAAGCCGCGGCCGTGCTGAGCAGCTGGGACAGGCGCGCTGACGCCGGCAGCACGGGGGGAGTCCTGTTCGTGGAATGGTGGCGGCTGTATCAGAACCGCCTGCGAGCCAGCCCCCGCTTCGCGGAGCCGTGGAACGCTGCAGCGCCCCGCAGCACGCCGCGGGGTCTCGCCGACGGGGGCGCGGCCGTTGCTGCGCTGGATTCTGCAGCCGGGCTCGTTCTCGCCCGCTACGGCGCACTGGATGTCCGCTGGGGGGAGGTGTACCGCGTGTATCGCGACACTGTGGACCTGCCGGCTAACGGCGCCTTCGGAGATCTCGGCGTGTTCAGAAGCGTTGCCTACCGGCCGGCAGCGAATCACCGCTATGCGGTCGCAGGTGGCGACTCATACGTGGCAGTGATGGAGTTCGGGCCCACTGTACGGGCTGCGTCCGTGATCGGTTACGGAAACGCATCGCGTGCTGGATCTCCGCACCGCACCGACCAGCTCACGCTGTTCGCGGAGCAGAGGTTGAAGCCGGTGTGGCGCAGCCGTGCGGAGATCGAGCAGAATCTGGTGAAACGCGAGCGATTCTGATGAGCGGTCGCTGGAGCTGCCGCAGCCAACACGGGCCGTACGAGTGAGCGTGGAGGGCGGATGACGACGATCAGGGTGCTTGGTTGCAGTGACGCTTTCAGCAGTGGCGGCCGCCTGTTCCCTTCGTTCCATATCGAGTCGAAATCCGCGACTTTCCTGCTCGATTGTGGCCCGACTGTGTTGCTGGCGATGAAACGCATGCAGCTGGATCCCGATGGCCTTGACGCGGTGCTCATATCCCACTTTCATGGCGATCACATCGGGGGCCTGCCATTTCTCGAGCTGGAGCTCGGGATCATGCGTGGACGAACACGACCGCTGACGATCGCCGGCCCTCCCGGCGTTGCGGGCCGTGTGCAGCAGATCAGGGAGGCCCTGTATCCGTCGCTGACCGCGAATCAGCGCATCGAGATGAGCTTCGTCGAATGGGTGAGCGGCGAAGAGATGTCGTTCGACCAGGTGGCAGTGCGCACGACCAGTGTGCTGCACACACCGGAGACGCAGCCCCACGCTTTGCGCGTCGAAGTGGACGGATGGGTCATCGCCTACTCCGGTGACACCGAATGGACAGACGCTCTGATTCCGCTTGCTGATGGTGCGGATCTGTTCATCTGTGAGGCGAGCACCTTCGCCATGGCGGTTGCGAACCATCTCAGCTACGAGACCCTCATGGCTCACCGCGATCGGCTCCGCTGCCGCCGCCTGCTGATCACGCATATGAGCGACGACATGTTGCGCATGCTCCCGGTGGAGGGAGCTGAGGCAGCCGAGGACGGCCTGACTCTCGAGCTGCACCGCGGCTGACAGCATGCCGCCCGCCGCCGGCACTGAGGCGTAAAGGAGCGCCCGACACGAATTCCGGACTGGCCTGACGCCGTTGCGGTTCCATTGGCCGGAGCTTTCGATACAGTATGCGAGTGAATCGCTCAGGACCGGGGGAGCGGCGCAGACGTGTCTCGTTCCCGCTGATCACGGCAGTCACGGCGATCGTGGCTGGCGGGATCGTTTATCTGTTGCCTGCGACGAGGGGTGCGGAAGCCACCGTCTGGGGACTCGGACTTCTCCTCTCCGGGCTACCCGTGGTATACGGCACTCTCAAGGGTGCAATCAGGGGCCGCTTCGCTGCAGATCTCGTGGCTTCGCTGGCGATCACGACGGCGTTTGTGCTCGGCGAGCCGCTGGTGGGCTTGATCGTGGTCGTGATGCAGACCGGCGGAGAGGAACTCGAGCGGATCGCGCGCAGGCGCGCGTCGGAAGCGACGCGGGAACTCGAAGCCGCCGCGCCTCGTATTGCCCATCGCTACGTCGGCGACCGTCTGGATGACCTGCCCGTAGGGGAGGTGGATATCGGTGACGTGCTTCTCGTGCGGCCGGGCGAGCTGGTGCCGTGCGACGGCATAGTCGTGGACGGTCACTCGCACCTGGACACAGCCGCCATTACGGGCGAGCCGATGCCGATCTCGGTGAGCCGTGGTGCGAGGGTGCGAAGCGGCAGCGCCAACCAGGAAGGAGCGCTCCGTATTCAGGCGACCGCACTGGCACGGGACAGCGAGTACGAGACGATAGTCGAGCTCGTGCGGACCGCGCACGAGCACAAGGCGCCGCTCCAGCGCATCGCGGACCGATATGCGGTCTGGTTCACGCCGGTGACGATTCTGGTCGCGCTGATCGCGTATCTCATCAGCGGCGATTCGACACGCGTCCTGGCCGTGCTCGTGGTGGCGACGCCCTGCCCCCTGATCCTCGCCACGCCTGTAGCCGTGATCGGCGGCATCAACAGGGCGGCACGGCGACGGATCGTGATGCGGCACGGCGGGGCGCTGGAGCACCTCGGTTACGCAGACGTGCTGGTCCTGGACAAGACTGGAACGATCACTGTCGGACGACCGGAAGTGAGCCGGATCGTGTCGGAAGTACCCGGGACCGAGCCTGAGCTGCTTCGGATCTCGGCGGGACTGGAGCAGGCCTCCTCCCATGTGCTGGCCAAGTCCACGGTAGCGGCGGCGTACGCGCGTGGCATGAAATTGCCGCAGCCGGTGGATGCGCAGGAACTTGCTGGGCGCGGCGTTACGGGGACCATTGAGGACAGGCAGGTTGCGATCGGGGCGGCCTCTTTCGTCGATGCGCTTTATCCGGGCATCGTACTCACGCGGGATGGGCTCGGCGCGGACAGCGGAACAGCACGCGCATACGTCGTCTTCGATGGGGAGCCGGCCGGGTTCATCGAGTACGCGGACACCTTGCGTAAGGATCTCGCGCGAATGCGTACGGATCTGGACAGCCTCGGTGTTGAACGCGTGCTTCTGCTTTCCGGTGATACCGACGCGAAGACGCAGGAGGTCGCCGCGGCCGCAGGGCTGCCCAACGCCCGCGGCGGTCTCATGGCCGGCGACAAGGCTGCGATCGTGCAGCAGATGGTGAAGGCTGGTGACCGTGTGATCATGGTAGGCGACGGCACCAACGACGCACCCGCGCTGGCCACGGCGACTGTGGGGGTGGCGCTGGCTGGTCACAGCGGCGGTGTGGCCGCGGCGGCTGCGGACGTCGTCATACTCGGTGACGACCTCTCGCTTGTGACGGAAGGGATGCGCATCAGCCGGCGCACGATGCGCATTGCCAGACAGGGGATCTGGATCGGCCTTGGGCTCAGCGGTGCGGGTATGGTTCTGGCGGCAGCCGGCATACTCCCGCCACTGGGTGGTGCCGTATATCAGGAGGCAATCGACCTTCTCGTGATCCTTAACGCGCTTCGCGCCGCCCGTTAGGCACGCGTAGGGAAACATCCCGCAGAACGTGCGGGTTTGCCCCCGGGAATTTCGGCGAGCGGCCGACAGACTGCGAGACTGGTCGCCTCTACCTTAGGACGTGACATCGAGATGTGCACGCCAAGGAGGAGGAAGATGAAAGCAACACTTAATTCCGAGCAGGGATCCCATACCAGCTCGCAGCCATATTCAACGACAGCTGCAACCGGAAGCACCGGGCCGATCCTGATCGCGAGTGACGCGAGCACATCAGCTGCGCTCGCTATGAAAACGGGACGCATGCTGTCAACGGCTACGGAATTCCCGGTGCAGGTCCTTTCCGTCATCGAGCCGGTTTCTTCGCTCGCGCCTGCCCCGATGCTTGTCGGACTGCCCGCCGGTATCGACGAGACCCGGATCGAGGAGCGCCTGGACGAGGTTCGCGAGCAGCGCAGTGCCGCTGGTGGTGATGCGTCCTGGAGCATCGAGGTGCGACTTGGCGAGGCAGCCCCGACAATCGCCCGCTTGGCCAAGGAGCGCTCAGCCAGGCTGATAGTGATGGGGCTCAATCACCATGGCACAGTGGACCGGGTACTCGGAGGAGACACCGTATTCGACGTCGTGCGGCTTGGTGAGACGCCGGTCCTTGTGGCGAGTGAGCCGCTCAATCGCCCGCCCCGGGTAATCGTGGTCGGCGTTGATTTCAGCGCCCTCAGCATCAGGGCGGCTCAGCTGGCGGTGAACACGTTCCCCGCGGCGACGGACGTGTACCTGGTCCACGTGGCCCCGTCGATCGACGTCACGATCAACGGATGGCACGATCTCGAGTATGCCAAAGTCGCCCGCGACGGGTTCGCTGAGGTCGTTCGCTCGCTCGATGGATGCACCGCACGGATCCACACTGTCGAACTCACCGGGAGACGCGAGCGTGAGCTGGCGCGATTCGCCCGCGGCCTGAAGGCAGACTTGCTGGTGGTCGGCAGCTACAGGCGTGGGCTTTTCCGCCGGCTCGCGAGCGGCACTGTTGCCGCACGTGTGCTTCGGAGCGCGCCGTGTCCGGTGCTCATCGTGCCGGAGCCGGCTGCGATCAGTGTTCCGGTACCGGCTTCGGAGAACGGACAGCGTCGCGCGACAATGGAAGCAACGCTGGCCGCTGTCTCGAAGCGGAACACAGGACGCCGTGCAGTAGTCGAGGTGGACAATGCGTCCATCGGAGCTCAGTCGCTGGCGTTTGACTACTGCTTTCTTGGCATGGACTACGACCACCACACTGATCGCCTGCAGATATATCTCGGCGAGATCGCTGATGGAGGCGCGCGGCACCTCACCCACAGCGTGGGTGCGCCGACTGGCGTGGATGTGTTGCGCTCGATCGATGGCCGCGATCAGGTCGTGCGGGTGGCGGATGGTGCCGGGCAGGCGCTCATCACCTTCTGGTAGCGTGCCTGGCGGCCTGGGCGGCATGAACGCAGGCGGGACCGTTCGTATATTCCTGCGTACATGCCCCTCAGGTCCAGGCTGCCTGCAGACTTCGGCGCGGCGATCGTCAGCATCGCCGCTGACGCGATCATCTCGGTTGACGAAGAGCAGCGGATAGTCCTCTTCAACAGCGGGGCGGAGCAGATCTTCGGCTATACCCAGCAGGAGATCCTCGGCCAGCCGCTGGATCTGCTGATCCCCCCACGCATCGTTGCCGAGCACCGGCAGCACATTCGCGCCTTTGCGGACTCTCCGGTGATGGCGCGGCGCATGGGGGAACGGCGCGAGATATCAGGCATCCGCAAGAACGGCCAGGAGTTTCCGGCTGATGCGTCGATCCTGAAGACGCGCGTCGATGAAGGCTGGCTTTTCACCGTGGTCCTCCGCGACACGACCGAGGCGAAGAATGCGACGGAGGAACAGGGCCGCTTGCTGGACGCAGCGCGCCGCGCCGCGCGGATGCGGGACGAGGTGCTGGGTGTCGTGTCCCACGATCTCCGGAATCCTCTGAGCGTCGTGCGTATGTGCGTCAGCAGCCTCCTTGATGACCCGCCGCCTCCTATCGACACAGCCCGCGAGCTCGTCAGGGAGATCTCGCACTCCGTCGACTGGATGGAACGACTGATTCAGGATCTGCTGGACGTCGCGAGCATCGAAGCGGGCAGGCTGCGCCTGGACCGCAAGGTGCTGGATGCGACAGCACTGTTCGATGAAGCCGTCGCGCTGGCGCGATCCCTCGCGAATCGCTCCGGGCCGGAGATCGAGGCTGGGAACGCGGTGAAACTACCCGATGTGCTCGCGGATCCCGACCGGGTTCTCCAGGTTTTTGCCAACCTCGTAGGGAACGCCGTGAAGTTCACGCCTCTCGCAGGCCGGATCACCCTCAGCGCCGCGGCCGAAGATCACTACGTCCTGTTCTCGGTTTCCGACACCGGCCCGGGAATCGGCGAGGACGAGGTGGAGCGACTGTTCGACCGCTACTGGCAGGCGCAGCAGTTCGGGCGCCGCGGAGGCGCGGGGCTTGGCCTGGCAATTTCGCACGGGATTGTGGACGCGCATGGCGGTGAGATTCGAGTTCAGAGCCAGCCAGGCAGCGGGAGCATCTTTACCTTCACCCTCCCTGTCGCGCCTCCCGGCGGCCAGGGCTCGTAGGGGAAGTCACCACAAACAGTCGGCTCACTCCCCCCCGAATTTCCACGCCCGCCCGACAGAGTGGAGCACCTGCCAGCCGTAGGTTGCGCCGTGTTCACCCAATTTCCCACACGGCAGTGATCATTCAGCCACGGCAATGAGCGATAGGAACGGATGCCCCACGCCGGGACGCACCATGGCAAGGCCGGGATGGTGACGGCCCTGGTCGTCTCGTGAGATGGCAGCGTCGGCAGCTGCGGTGATTCAGCCCGCCCACCACCATCCACCGCCCCGATCTACTGGCGCATGGCTGCCTCCGGCGGGGCGGCTGCTGCTTGGCGTTCCCCTGGCGCTCAAAATGGCGGGCGCGAACGCGGTGGTGCTCGTGACCGCCATAGCAGCGGCCGCGGCCCACGGCGGGCTCGGTCGCGCTGACGTTCCGCTGCTGGGCGCAGCGCTCGTGTTGTCCTTTGTGGTCAGCACCGTGCTCGTCGTGCTGGCTCTGGAGCCAGTGCGTGCACTGGAGCGAACGGCCCGGGAGATTCTTGCCGGTGATCTTGATGCACGCGTCCGGGTCTCGGTACTCGCTGACCGGGACGTGCGCAGGATTGCGGGGGTGATGAACAATCTGCTCGATGCGCTGACGAGCGAGCGTGAGCGGATTCGGACCCTCGCGGTTCGAGTGGTCTCCGCTCACGACGATGAGCGGGCCCACGTTGCGCGCGAGTTGGAGGATTCCACCGCACAGGGGCTTGCCGCCCTGCTGTACGAGCTGCGTGCGGAGCTCGACCGGACCGAGGATGAGGAGACGCAGCGGCGGCTCGAGCGGCTTCTTGGGATGGCAGGCAGCAGTCTCGAGGAGCTTCGGTCGGTCACCAGCGCGGTTCACCCCCGTGTGCTCACCGATCTCGGCCTCGTCCCCGCACTGGAGTGGCTGGCGCGCGGAGTGCGCAGGCGCCACGATATACGTGTGTCGGTCAATGCGCCCAGGCCCGCTCCTGTTCTGCGCCCGGTTCTTGCCGCCGCGCTATTCTCCGTGGCTCGCGAGGCGATGGAGCACGCCGCCGCGCGCCCGGGGACCACCGAGGTGAACGTGATTCTGGAAGTGGACAATGCCAGCATACGCCTGGTACTCGACGATGACGGACCTGCGCCCGCCAGCCCCGATCGCTCAACCATGGAGTCAGCGCTCCGTGGGCGGATCGGTCTGGTGGACGGCTGGCTGGCTGTGGAGCAGACGGCGCGGGGTGGCACTGCAGTCGTCGCCGTCGTGCCAACGGAGCTCTCGTGAGCAATGACAACATCCGCGTCGTCCTTGCCGACGACCACGCGATTGTCCGAGCCGGGTTGAAGGCGGTGCTCGCGCGTGCCCCCGACATTGAGATCGTGGGCGAAGCGTCCGATGGTGACGAGGCGCTGGCGCTTGCCGAGCGCCTTGATCCTGACGTGCTGGTAATGGACGTGTCGATGCCGAAGTTGGATGGGATAGGCGCCACGAAGGCGCTCACAGAGCGCGGGCCCCGGCCGCGCGTACTGGTGTTGACGATGCACGTGGAAGAGGAGTACCTGGTTCCGCTGCTTGAGGCGGGCGCCGCCGGCTATCTCGTCAAGAGTATCGCCGATCGGGATCTGGTTGATGCGATCAGGGCGGTTGCGCGCGGCGACATGTACGTGCGCCCGAGCGCCGCGCGTGTGCTCGCCCGCGAGCTGACACGCAAGGATCCGGAAGCCGAAGACCGCAAGCGGTTCGAGAAGCTCACGGCGCGTGAGCGTGACGTGCTGCGACTGACGGCGCAGGGTTTCTCCGCGCCGGAGATAGGGGAGCGATTGTTCATCAGCCCCAAGACAGTGGACACGTACAAACAGAGAATCGGCGAGAAGGTCGCCCTTCACCATCGCGCCGACTACGTCCGGTTCGCGCTGCGGCTGGGACTGCTTGGTGACGACACGGCTCCCGAATCGAGGTAAGGCGAAGCTCGGCAGCGCCGCCGACGATCCTGCGCCTGCGGTCGCGTCCGGGAGCGGCGGTCCGGTTTTCAGTGAGATGAGCAGGGCGGCGGCGCTCAAGCTCCTCCGCTCGAACGCCATCGGTCGCATCGCATACTCGCTGCATGACCGGGTGGAAGTGCTGCCGATTTTCTACGTGAGCGATGGCCGCTGGCTGTATGTACGCACCTCGCCGGGATTCAAGCTGGACGTGCTCACCCGCAATCGCTGGCTGGCGCTGCAGACCGACCAGATCGAGTCGATGCTTTCCTGGCGAAGCGTGCTGGTCTACGGCACAGTGTATGTGCTCTCACCCGACGCGACTCCGGATCTGGCCCGCCGTTACAGACGTGCGATCCGGAAGATCCGTGAGCTGCTCCCCGCTACACTGACGGTCGATGATCCGGTGGCGTTCCGCTCGGTGTTTCTCGGCATTCACATCGACAGCATAACCGGGCGCCAGGCACAGGAGAGCTCACCCCGCGGCGGTCGCCTCCGCGGTTCCCGTTCCCCCCGGCGGAGCAGCAGCAGAAGCTGAGCCTACCGCGTCCGCTGCATTGAGAGCGTGGGCCGTTCGAACGCCAACAAGTATCACGGCGAGAAGCGGGACGGCGACGAGCAGACCCAGAAAGCCGAACGCAATCGCCATGAGTGCCTGCGACACGATCGTGAGCGCCGGCGGCAGGTCTATACCCTCCTTCATGAGGACGGGCGTCAGCACGTGACTCTCCGCGAACTGAATCAGGATGTAGGCCACTGTTACCGAAAGTGCCTTCTCGGGAGAGTCTACGAACCCCATCGCGATGGCCGGGATCGCACTCAGGATAGGTCCGATCGTAGGGATGAATTCGAGGAGACCTGCAAGAATGCCCAGCGGAATGGCTGCACGGACGCGAAGGGAGGCGAGCACAACCGTGGTCACTATTCCGATCAGAACCATTGCGATCAGCTGCGTGACGAGCCAGCGGCGCATCATCACCGTCACCGCATGTATGATGATCTCCGCGCGCTCGCGCGAGCGGGCAGGCACCAGGAACAGCAATCCGTGGCGATACGTTCGCGGATCGACTGCAACGTAGATGGAGAGAAAGATGACCAGGAGTATTCCCGCAAACACCGCCACGGTGGAGCTGAGCACCGGCAGGAAGTAGCGGGTTGCTCCACCGAGTTGTTCGATGACACGCTCTCGGAGCGTGCGTCGCTCGACGTCCTCATCGATGGTACCGGGGATGGGCGCATCGCTGATCCGTGTGAGTCCGAGCGTATCCTGCGGTGGGCGCTGAGCCGGAGTTGCCTGATCACTCTCGCCCTCGAGTCCGAGGGCGGTCGAGATCACGCCGCCACCCCGATCCTCGATCCAGTCCTCCAGCTTGTCGATCGCTTCTGGGAGGCGGGTGCGCAGCTCGACGGTTTGCTCACGGACGGTCGGACCTATCCAGGTTCCGAATCCTCCGAGAAGCGCCAGAAACGCGACCACTATGAGCGGAGCCCCGATTGCCCGGGGAATGCGCGCCTGGTGCAGCCGATCAGTGCCGGCTGCGACAGCCACCCCGAACAACACGCCCAGGAACGTCGTGAGTACCAGGGCCCGTGTGGCCCAGAGCAGCTGCGCTGCGGCGAAGCCGCCGATGACCACCGCGGTCACCCGCAATGCGTCCCGTGACCGCAACACGACTGGCGGGGAATCCGGATCCGGTTTCGGCTTTTCCATCATCTTCCCAAATCCTCCGGGACATTGCATCGTAGGCGCCGATCAACGTACCCGAACGGACGCTGAAGCGCGACAACCCGAACTGGGCACAACATGATTGGCGACATGCCGGCTGCCGAGTTTCGCGTCCACGCGCACGCGCTTGTAGAGCGGGTCGCTGATCTGCTGGAGAACCCGGAGAACCGCAGAGTCGTTCCGGACGTCCAGCCCGGCGAAGTGGATCGGGAGCTGCGCGGTCTGCCGCTGTCGGCAACCGGAATACCCGAGTTGCTGAACGAGTTCGACCGGGTAATCCTGCCGGCGCTCACGCAGTGGAATCACCCGGCTTTTTTGGGCTACTTCCCGAACACCGGCTCGTATCCGGCGATACTCGCGGAGCTACTCGCGACGGCATTGAACGTGAATGCCATGTCATGGGAATCCAGTCCGGGTGGGACCGAGCTGGAGCGAGCCGCCACCGACCACCTCCGGCGACTGCTCGGTCTGCCGGATCCCCTGTTCGCCGAGATAACCGATACGGCTTCGACCGGCACCATGTACGCGCTTGCGGCCGCGAGAGAATCCGCCGCAGACCTGGAGATCCGAGAGCTCGGCCTCTCGGGTCGGGATCTGCCGCGGTTGAGGGTTTACTGCTCCGAGGAAGCACACTCGAGCGTGGACAAGGCTGTGGCGACGCTTGGTCTTGGCTACACAGGCGTGAATCGCGTCGCCACCGATGATCAGTTGCGGATGAGCACCGATGCGCTCGCAGCGGCTATCGCTGCCGACAGGAAGGCAGGCATCCGGCCGCTCGCGGTAGTTGCGACAGTCGGAACGACGTCCACGACGGCCATCGATCCGGTGCGCGAGATCGCGCGGATTTGTGCTCTCGAAGGACTCTGGCTCCACGTCGATACTGCGTACGGCGGATCAGCAGCGGTGATCCCGGAGATGCGCTGGGTTCTGGACGGATGTGAGCTGGCTGACTCGCTGGTCGTCAATCCTCACAAGTGGCTGTTCGTGCCCATGGATTGTTCGGTCCTGTACACCCGCCGCCCGGAGATGCTGGCGAGCGCCTTTGCCTTCACACCGGCGATCCTGAGCGGCGGACCGGGGGGCTCAATCGACCTGATGGACTATGGCCTCGCGCTGGGCAGACGACTCCGGTCGCTAAAGCTGTGGTTCGTTGTTCGGTACTTCGGTGCCGAGGGGCTGGCGGACCGGCTCCGCGATCACATACGACTCGCGCGACTGTTTGCGTCGTGGGTGCGCGATGATCCCGCATTCGAGCTGCTTGCCCCGGTGAACTTCTCGACAGTCGTCTTTCGTGCGCACGGACCTGGCGCTGACCGTCTCAATGCCCGGATCCTGGAGCACGTTCACGCATCGGGGTCAGTCTTCATCTCTCACACCAG
>CAZOAT010000012.1:15501-46195 GCA_964577965.1 uncultured Gemmatimonadaceae bacterium
CCCGGATCCTGGAGCACGTTCACGCATCGGGGTCAGTCTTCATCTCTCACACCAGGGTGCGGGGGAGCTATGCACTGCGGATGGCGATTGGAAACATCCGGACAGCCGAGGAGCACGTTGCCGGCGCTTGGTCGCTGATCCGGGAAGCCCGCGCGGCATCGCTCTAGAAACCAGCCCCGGGGCGGCACACATTCGTCCCGTCGTCGATTGCTCGATGCGTCGAGCCTGACCTGTGCGCTTGCTCCGAAGCCCCGAGCCGCATGGGCAGTCGAAACGCGTGTGTATCCAACCGTACATAGTGCTGGCGCTAAACAGTGCTGCGGCAATGACTTGCGGGTAATGGCCGTAAGCGCTACACTCGCGCCGCGGGGCGTAAACGTGTGGGTTTTCTTTCTCGGTGCCGATACAGGCGAAAAGCTCACTATGCGCGATCAAGATGCGGGGAGTGATGCTGATTCAGGTGTTGTAACACCACAGGCGAAGTTCGAGCTCACGCAAAGCGAGCTGGCCGGTGCTGTCGCCGCCATCGTGGCCAGCAGGAATTCGCGTGAGGATATCCGTATCACGATGCGGCCGCTGTGCACCCGCGCTCGCCAAGAGAAAATGGATGCAGCGGAGCTCCTCAAGGTGGTGAAGCAGTCTTTCGCGGCGAGTGCGGGAGGAATGGATTCCGGCGTGACGGAGCGGCAGCAGATGCTGGATCGAATCATCAGCGTCTGTATAGACGAGTATTACGCTGCCGGCTGAGCCGCGTGGTGCGACCGTCGCTGCTGCTGAGGCGCGCGATGTCGCGGGCAATACGCTGCTATCCGCGCTTGTTCGCGCAGTGCCTTCGTTTCAGCCGGAGACGGAGCTTGTCACGCTTCGGGCGGGTGAGGTGGTGGTGGAGGGGGGTGTCGCGTTTCCGCACGTCCACTTTCCCCTCGACGCCGTGCTCTCCATGCTCACAGTCGTCCAGGATGGTCGCGCCGTGGAGTTCGCGACGGTCGGCCGGGAGGGGATGTCGGGCAGCAGCGAAACTCTCACAGGCGCGGGCACTCCGATGCGTGTCATCGCGCAGGTGCCCGGCGCATCCCTGAGAGTTCCCGCCGCGGATCTGAGCGAGCTCGCGCGCACCAGCTTCCAGGCCCGTGGACTGCTGCTGCGGTACAACCAGTCGATACTTGTACAGGCGGCACAGGTAGCGGCGTGCAACCGCCTGCACCCAGTGGAGGAGCGGTGCGCCCGATGGCTGCTGATGACGCATGATCGGGTCAGGCGCGACGAATTCCTGCTGACGCAGGAGTTCCTGTCGCAGATGCTGGGGGTCCGGCGTGCGCGGGTGAACGTGGCCGCGGGGATCCTGCAGCGTGCCGGACTCATCCGCTACAGCCGCGGGCGTATCCGGCTTACCGACAGGGAGGGGCTGGAAGCAGCGTCCTGCGAGTGCTACGGCGTGGTCAGGGCTGAGTATGACAGGCTCGCCCGGGAACCGGGCGGCGTGTTCGGGGGGAACGGGGCAGGACCGTGATTGCCAGCGCCGTGCGTGGGGCCCGGCGGGCGTAAGAGGGGCAAATCGGGGGAAAACTACCGGGCCTCTGGCGGGTATATTGGAGCGTGCCAACCACCCTCCTGCGCCTCGTCTGCGCGGTCGTGCTCCTTATGCCTCTTGGTGCTGCGGCGAAGCCCGACCCGGTAACGTGGTTGGCAGCCGTGCATGAACGGCAGGCTGACGGGACGATAGTGCTGGCCGTGAGTGCCCGGATCGAAAAAGGGTGGTACATATACGGAATGCGTCAGCCGGAGGATGGGCCTGCCCCTCTTCGGTTCCGTGGCCCGTCCGGGAGTGGGGTGGCGGTGGGTCCAGTGCGGACGCCCCTGCCACGCGTGTCCTATGACAGGGGTTTCCGCGCCCGCGTGGGCAAGCATTACGAGAGGCCGTCTTTTTTCGTCCCTGTAAGACTGAGCCGCACAGCGTCGCATGTGGAGATCGAGGTGCGATACCAGGCGTGCAACGACGACATCTGCCTGCCTCCGCGCACGGTCGCGGTTCAGGCAAGCCTTCCCGTAGGGAGCTGACGTGCTGACGTTTCTCGTGCTCGCCGCCTCGGCGGGTTTTGCCTCGCTGCTGACTCCCTGCGTTCTCCCGGTCGTCCCACTCACTGCGGGGTACTTCGCAGGCAGGCGACAGGTTTCCGGTGCAGCGCCCGTCATTGAGGCGTCGCTGTTCGCGTTCGGCATCATTGCGACGTTTACCGGTCTTGGACTGGGGTTGTCCGTCGTACTCGGTGCCAGCGGAGTCACCCGACTCGCCGCGGATCCGTGGCTCAATCTGTTCGTCGCGGCAGTGTTCGTCGCGTTTGCACTCAGCCTGCTCGGGCTGTACTCGCTCAGAGTCCCGGCCGGTTTCCTGACACGCGCGGATCAGGCTGCGCGAGAGGCGCCGCGCATTCTCGCGCCCATCCTGACCGGCTTTGTTTTCACGCTCGCGACGTTTGCGTGCACAGCTCCGTTCGTCGGGCCGCTGCTCGTCGCCGCGAGCGCCGGCGAGTGGACGCGTCCAGTTGCGGGAATGCTCGTGTATTCCAGCGCATTCGCGCTGCCATTCTTCGTCCTCGGCCTCACTCCCCGATGGCTGCAGAGGCTGCCGGCACCGGGCCCGTGGATGACCGATGCGAAGATCGCCGTTGCCGTGCTCCAGCTGGGTGCGGCCCTGAAGTTTCTGTCGAACGCGGGCGCAGTGTGGGGGGTTCACGCGCTCACCCGTGAGGTAGTGCTGACCACATGGGTAGTGCTCGCGATTGGGCTCGCTGCCACAATCCTGCTGCGTGCCTACTACTCCGGTGGTGGAGGCCTCCGTCCGATGCGCCTTGCCGCAACGGCTGGATCGCTGGCGCTTGCTGCGTGGCTGGCCAGCGGGTTGACGGGAAGGCCGATGGGTGAGCTCGAGGCGGTTCTTCCTGCGCGGGCCGCATCCGCCGACGATCTTCCCTGGATCCTTAACGATCTGGACGCTGCGGTCACTCTCGCGAGTGCGGAGAGGCGGCCGGTCTTCGTGGATTTCACCGGCTACACCTGCGGCAACTGTCGCTGGATGGAATCGAACGTGTTCACGCGCTCCAATGTGCGGGCGGCGCTCGCCCCCTACGTTCTGGTGCGGCTTTACACCGACGGCGAGGGTGATGTCTTTGACAAGAACCAGCGGCTGCAGGAGGCGAGGTTCGGCACGGTGGCGCTGCCGCTCTATGCCGTGCTCGATGAGAGCGGGGGTACGCGCGCCAGCTTCGTCGGCGTTGCGAGGAATGTCGATTCGTTCGTGGACTTTCTCCGGGCAGGCAGCGAGTAGGAGTCTGGCCGATCACTCGTGGCCGGCTGCGCACCGGAACGACGGGTGCAGTAGGTAGCGTGAACCAGCTCACAGCTGGTAGCTATTCATACGTTCGGCCCTGCCGCCGCCCTTAATCCCTTGCCTGTCACTCCGCTCCGAAAAGATCGCCAGCCGATGCTGGCCCGCCTCGTTGATAGGCTGCGCCGGCACCGCGAGGAGCTGGTCGGTCCGATTCGCGGAGAGGTGCTGGGCGCCGACCGGCTCGCCGAAAGGGCGCGCACTATTGCCCGGGAGCATCGCCTGCAGCCGCCGCGGCGGCAGCGCGGTCCCGGTCCCCTGCTGGAGCGACTGGAGAGCACCCGCGGCATTCTCGAGCGGGCCTACCGGGCGCTGAGCGAAGGGGCGGAACACGGCCTCGACATCAGTCCGGGTGGCGAGTGGTTCCTGGACAATTTCTACATCATCCAGGAGCACATGCGCGAAGTGCGCGCGACACTTCCCGGCCGCTATTACCAGGAGCTGCCGAAGCTCGCGTCAGGTCCTCTGGTTGATCACCCGCGTGTGTATGAGGTGGCGATCGAGCTGATCGCGCACACCGAAGGCCACCTTGATCTCGACAACATCTCGCTGTTCACGCGCGAGTATCAACGCGTCGCACCGCTGAGACTTGGCGAGCTGTGGGCAGTACCTGCGATGCTGCGGCTCGGCCTGGTCGAGAACATCAGGCGCATGGCGCTGCGTCTCGAGGCGCGTCTCAGGGAAGTCGCACTTGCGGATCAATGGGCGCGGCGGCTGCACGAGGCGCACGCAGCACCGGCCCCTGCGCTAAGTGAGGCGCTCTCGGATTTCGTCGATAACCATCCGACACTGTCGCCCACGTTCGTCGCGCGATTTCTCCAGCAGTTGCGTGGATACCAGGCGAACTTCACGCCGCTGGTGTGGCTGGAGCAGTGGATATCAGAGGACGGCCCGAGCACCGAGGAAGCCGTCGCCAGGTCCAATCGGCGGGTTGCGCTGACGCAGATCACAGTCGTCAACTCGATCATGAGCCTGCGGACGCTGTCCCGGCTTGACTGGAAGGCGTTCGTTGAGGGACAGAGCGCGATCGAGCGTGTGCTGCGGCAGGACCCGAGCGGCCACTACGGCGAGATGACGTTCGACACAAGGGATCTGTACCGGCGCATGGTCGAGGCCGTCGCAAAACGCTCTCCGAAATCGGAGGAAGAGGTCGCGGCTCTGGCGCTGGCGCTTGCGCGGACGAGCCCCGGACGCGAGGGGCACATCGGTTTCTGGCTGGTAGACGATGGGCGTTTCCGTCTGGAGCAGGAGGCCCGATTCCGTCCCGGGGTTCGTGCCCGGCTGCACCGGGCCGCGCTTCGTCACCCGAACGCCGTGTATTTCGGCGGGGTCGTCACCGCTACTGCGGCCGGTCTGAGCCTGTTGCTCACGGTGCTCTCCCCCGCCACGCTTCCCCAGGAGGTGCTGCTGCTCGCGCTCGCGCTGGTGCCGGTGAACGAGATCGCGATCAATCTGATGAATCAGCTGCTCACGATCCTGCTTCCGCCGCGCAGCCTTCCGCGGCTGGAATTCCGGGAGGAGGGGATACCGGAGGACTTCCGTACAATCGTTGTGGTCCCGACGCTCTTTCCCAATGTCCGCGCTGCGCGCGAGGCGCTGGAGCACATAGAGGTCCAGTATCTCGCGAACCGCGATCCGAACCTCCACTTCGCGGTGCTCAGCGACTTTACCGACGCGCCGTCGGCGGAGATGCCCGGTGACGAGGACATCCTGAGTGCCGGTATGACCGGCGTTCGCGAGCTCAATGAGAAGTACGCCAGCAACGGGCAGGATGTCTTCTTCCTGTTCCACCGCCCGCGGCAGTGGAACGAGAAGCAGGGTGTGTGGATGGGGTGGGAGCGAAAACGGGGCAAGCTCGCGCAGTTCAACCAGTTCGTCCGTGGTGGGGCACGCGGTGCATTCTCCACCATCGAGGGCGATGCTTCCGTACTCGCGGGGGTGAAGTACGTCATCACGCTGGACTCCGACACGCTGCTGCCGCGGGACACGGCGCAGCTGCTGGTTGGAACGATGGCCCACCCGCTCAATCGGCCTGTTTACGATCGCCGCCTCGGTCTCGTGATGCGCGGCTATGGGATCCTGCAGCCGCGGGTGGGAGTGTCTCTGACGAGCGCTAACCGATCCCGGTTCGCGTCGATTCACTCGGGCCATCCCGGCGTGGATCCGTACACGACGGCGGTATCCGACGTGTATCAGGATCTGTGGGGGGAGGGGAGCTTCGCCGGAAAGGGTATCTATGACGTGGACGCCTTCGAGAGAGCAACGCATGGGCGTTTTCCGGAGAACACGCTGCTCAGCCATGACCTGATCGAAGGGACGTACTGCCGGGCAGCCCTGGTGACGGACCTCCAGCTGTTCGACGATTACCCCACTCGATACCTGGCATTCACGCGGCGCAAGCACCGCTGGATCAGGGGAGACTGGCAGCTGCTTCGCTGGCTGCGGGAGACGGTCCCCGGCCCTGACGGACCGACGTACAACCGGCTGTCGCTCATCTCCCGCTGGAAGATCTTCGACAACCTGCGCCGCAGCATCGTTGAGGTCGCGCAGCTGTTCATGCTCGTGGGCGGCTGGCTCTGGCTCGACGTGCCGGCTGTGAGCTGGACTGTCGCGGTACTGACGGTGATCGCATTCCCATGGCTCTTCGCAACGCTGCTGGCAGCGCTTCGACCGCCAGCCGACCAGTCATGGCGGGCGTACTACGCCGCGATCTTCCGCGACGCGGGGCTCAATGTGCAGCAGTTTCTGCTGGCACTGACGTTCCTGCCGCATCAGGCCGTGATCTCCGCCGATGCGATCGTGCGCACGCTTGTGCGTCTCAGTGTCACCAGACGGAATCTGCTCGAGTGGCAGACCGCGTCGCAGGTGGAACGCGACTATTCGGCGGTTGGGCCGAGAGCTCACCTGGAGATCTGGCGGAGGATGTGGCCGGCCCCCGCCGTCGCGTTCGCTGTGGGCTCCTACTTCGTGCTGCAGTGGCAGGGGATCGCCGAGCTTCGCCTGCCGGAGATGGGTGCGGCTTTCGCGGCGAGTGTGCCCGCTCTGATAGCGGTCTTCACTCCCTGCCTGCTATGGCTCATCTCACCGTCCATAGCGTATGCACTCTCGGCACCCGCCATTCCGCCCGAGGTGCAGCTGACCGCCGGAGAGAGGCAGGCGCTCTTTCGCTATGCACGGCTCCACTGGCACTATTTCGACAGGTTCGTCAGCGACGACACACACTGGCTCGCACCGGACAACTTCCAGGAGGACCCGCAGCCACTCGTCGCGCTGCGGACGTCGCCGACGAACATTGGCCTGCAGATACTGTCGGTAGTCAGTGCGGAGGACCTTGGCTTCATAGACCGCGCCGAGATGATCGAGCGGCTGGAGAAGATCTTCCGGACGCTGGAGCTGCTGCGCCGTTATCGCGGCCACTTCTTCAACTGGTACGATCTCTCGACGCTGGAGGTAATGGAGCCGGCCTACATCTCCAGCGTCGACAGCGGCAACCTCGCGGGGTCGCTGATCGCGTTCAAGCAGGCCTGCGACGAGCTGGCGGCACCCGCCGACACCTCCCGTGAGGAACGCGCGCGGCTGCGCGCGCTGTCGGCGCGGGCGCACGAATACGTTCAGGAGATGGACTTCCGCTTCCTGTTCGACGACAGGCGGAAACTCTTTTCGATCGGCTTCCAGCACGGCACAGCGACGCTGGACAACTCGTACTACGACCTGCTGGCGTCGGAAGCGCGTATTACTTCCTTCATCGCGATCGCGAAGGACGAGGTGGATCCGGAGCACTGGTTCAGACTGGGGCGCTCGATCGCCACGACACTGCGCACGCAGACGCTTCTGTCATGGAGCGGCAGCATGTTCGAGTATCTCATGCCGCTGCTCGTCATGCGCTCATTCCCGTTCACCCTGCTCGACCAGACCTACCACGGTGCGGTGCGGCGGCACATCTCCTACGGAACGGAACGTGGAGTACCCTGGGGGATATCCGAGTCAGCGTACAACATGCGCGACCGGGTTCAGAACTATCAGTACAAGGGTTTCGGAGTTCCCGACCTCGCGCTCAAGCGGGGGCTGCGAAGCGATCTCGTGATCGCTCCTTACGCGACAATGCTCGCACTGCTCGTGGAGCCGCATCAGGCGGTGCGTAATCTCGCGGCGCTGGAAGCCGAGGGCGCACTGGGGCCGTACGGGTTCCGCGACGCGATCGATTATACCCGCCCCGCTCAGGACGCCAGGCGGGCTCTGGTGCGTACCTACATGGCTCACCACATCGGCATGAGCATGGTCGCGATCACGAACGCATTGCGACGCCAGATCTGGCAGAAGCGGTTCCATACCGACCCGCTCGTTCGCTCCGCGGAGCTGATGCTGCATGAGCGCATACCGCGGCGGCTGATCGCACAGGCGCCGGCGCCGGACGACGCCGTCATCATGCGCACTCCGCGCGAGAAGGAGAAGCCGGCAGCACGGGAGCTGGACACGCCGGATACGGCACAGCCACGAACGGTGATCCTGGGTACGCCACCGTATACGGTGCTCGTTTCCAACGCGGGGGGTGGCTATGACCGGTACGGGAACTTCGCGGTCACGCGTTGGCGGCCCGACGGAGTGGAAGATTCCTGGGGGCAGTGGTGTTACGTCCGCGATGTCTCGACGGGCGCAGTATGGTCCACGACCTACCAGCCGACTGCGACAGAACCATCGCTGTACCGGACACTGTTCGCAACCGATAGAGCGGTCTTTCTCCGCCGCGACGGCGACATCGAAACGCAGATGGAGATCGCAGTCGTGCCGGACGATGCCGCAGCGGTGCGGCGCGTCACTCTCATCAACCGCTCCGCCGAAGCACGCGAGATTGAGCTCACGAGTTACGGCGAGGTAGTGCTTGCGCCGCCGGAGACCGACCGCGCGCATCCGGCGTTCGGCAATCTGTTCGTGCAGACCGAATGGCTCGCTGGCAGCGGAGCTATTCTCGCGAGTCGCAGGCCCCGCTCCGCGGAAGAGAAGACAGTATGGTGTGCCCACGTCGTCGCCGTGGGCAAGACGACGAGTGAGACATCGTTCGAAACGAACCGCATGCGTTTCATAGGGAGGGGTCGAAGCACGCGCTCGCCGCAGGCCATGGATCCGGGGGTGGCGCTGTCTGGAACCACGGGTGCCGTGCTGGATCCGATCTTCGCGATCCGCGTACGCATCACGATACCGCCAGGCCGCACTGCGCGCGTAGCCTTCACCACGATAGTCGCTGAGGAACGCAATCGCGCCCTGGAACTGGCGGACCTGTATCACGATCCGTACAGCGCGAAGCGGGCGCTGGACCTGTGCTGGGCACAGGGACAGGCCGAGCTGAGAGACCTCGGTATAACACCCGCGGACGCAGCGCTGTATCAGCAGCTCGCAGGCAATATCCTCTACCCACACCCCGCGCTGGACACAGGAACCAGGCCCGATGTCGCGCACCCACAGGACCTCCTGTGGGGGCAGGGAATCTCCGGAGATTTCCCGATCGTGCTCGGGACCGTCGCTACGCGCCAGGGGATGCCCAGCGTGCGCCAGCTGCTGCAGGCGCATCACTACTGGCGCACGAAGGGAATCGCGACCGATCTGGTGATCCTGAACACGCACCCTGCCTCGTACTTGCAGGAGCTGCACGACGAGCTGCTCACGACGGCTATGGCGTCGAGCGAGGCAGTCATGCTCGACATGCCGGGCGGGGTGTACATCCGCCGCTCCGATCTGATCAGCCACCAGGAGCGCTCGCTTATAGAAGCGCTGGCCCGACTGCACCTCGAGTGCGACGGGCTGGGGCTCGGCAACATCGTGGAGTTCGCCGACTCGGAGCCCGAATATCCCCCAGTCATTGCGGCGTCGCTGCGGGCCAAAACACCCACGCGGCAACTTGTGCCACGCGCTGCACCTGCCAGCCCGGACGGGCACGCACCGGCCAATGGCATGGGAGAATTCGATTCCACCGGTGCGTACGTGATTCGGCTCAGAGGTGCGGAGCTCCCGCCGGCACCATGGGTGAACGTGCTCGCCAATCCCGATGGCGGCTGCATCGTGAGCGAGAGCGGCAGCGGACCGACATGGGCGGAGAACAGCTTCTTTTATCGGATTACGCCATGGAGTAACGACCCGGTACGTGATCCTCCAGGTGAATGCCTGTACATTCGGGACGAGGACTCGGGGGAGTTCTGGAGCCCTACACCCGCACCGGTCCGGGACGGTTCGCCCTTCACTGTCCGGCACGCGCCGGGTTCGACGACTTTCACGCTAAGTCGCACAGGGATCGATTCAGAGCTGCTGGTCGGCGTTCCCGAGCGTGGTGCGGCGCGGATCAGCTGCCTGACTCTCACGAACACCGGGGACCGTGCCCGGCAGCTCACTATCACGCTGTACGCCGAATGGGTGCTGGGAACTTTCCGGGAGCATGCGCGCCACCACGTCACGACAGGACTGGAGCCCGAGACCCATGCGCTGCTTGCGCGGAACTGCTTCAGCGCGGCCTTTGCCGACCTCGTCGGCTTCGCCTGGGCGAGCGAGCCGGTGCATTCGTTCACGGCTGACAGGCGCGAGTTCATCGGCCGCAACGGCACGCTGAGCAACCCGGCTGCTCTGCATCGCGAGCGGCTCAGCGGATCGCTGGGCTCCGTCGTGGACCCCTGCGCCGCCCTCCAGGTGGCGGTCACGCTCGCGCCCGGAGAAACGCGTCAGGTCAACTTCCTGCTCGGCGCGGCCCGCGGAGAAGGCGCGGTCCGCGATATGATCGAGCGCCTCGGGCCGGCGGGGAACGGGCGGGCGGAAATCGCGCGTGCAGTGGAAACGTGGGAGCGGCGGCTATCGGTGATCACCGTGCGCACGCCGGAGCCGACGTTCGATCTGATGATCAACCGCTGGATGCTGTATCAGGCGCTTGCGTGCAGGATGTGGGGTCGCTCCGCGCTGTATCAGAGCAGCGGCGCCTTCGGGTTTCGCGATCAGCTGCAGGATACGACGGCGCTGCTGTACTCAGAGCCGGGACTCGCCCGCGAACACATAGTCCGTGCTGCCGGACGCCAGTTTGTCGAGGGAGACGTGCAGCACTGGTGGCATCCGCAGACCGGTCGGGGTGTGCGCACGCGCTTTTCCGACGATCTCGTATGGCTGCCGTGGGCTGTTTACCGGTACGTCACCGTCACCGGCGACGATTCTGTGCTCGACGAGACCGCTCCATTCCTCGAGATGCGCGAGCTCGCATCGGACGAGCACGAGATCTACGACCTTCCGGCGATATCTGAGGAGAGCGGCAGCGTGTACGAGCACTGCCTGCGGGTATTCCGCCGCGCCTGCACCGAGAGCGAGCGCGGTCTCCCCCTGATCGGTGGGGGAGACTGGAACGACGGGATGAATCGCGTGGGCATTCACGGGAAGGGCGACAGCGTCTGGCTGGCCTGGTTCCTGATCGCGACGTTGCGGGATTTCGCCGGTCTCTGCGAGCTTCGCGGAGATACTGCCACTGCAGCAGGGCTGCATCAGCAGGCCGGCCGTTATGTGACGGCAGTTGAATCGAGCGCGTGGGATGGGGAATGGTACAGGCGCGCGTACTACGACAATGGAACACCGCTTGGATCGCATGAATCGGAGGAAGCAAGGATCGATTGCATAGCGCAGAGCTGGGCGGTGATCTCGGGAGCAGGTGATCCGACGCGCGCCCGCAGCGCGATGGACGCGGTCTACCGTGAGCTGGTCAATGCGGACGAACGTCTGATCATGCTGCTCAGTCCTCCATTCGACCAGACCCCGGAAGATCCCGGCTACATCAGAGGCTACGTTCCCGGAGTCCGGGAGAACGGTGCCCAGTACACTCACGCGGCGCTGTGGGTGGTGCAGGCGGCCGCTGCTCTTGGAGACGGTGGCAGGGCCTTTGAGCTGTACCAGATGCTCAATCCCGCAACGCACGCGCGCACTCCCGAAGAAGTCGATAGGTACCGGGTCGAGCCGTATGTGATAGCGGCTGACGTGTATACTGCCGAAGGTCACATGGGCCGCGGCGGCTGGACCTGGTACACCGGCTCGGCGGCGTGGATGTATCGCGTGGGACTGGAGTCGGTTCTAGGCTTCGACAAGCGCGGGGATACGCTCCGCGTGTCGCCCCGCGTTCCTCTGCACTGGCCGGAGTTCTCGATAACGTACCGACACGGCAACGCCACGTACGAGGTCGTGGTGCGCAACGGCGGCGGGCACGACGGTAGACAGGTCGTCGAACTCGATGGAGAGCAGCTGGAAGACAGCACGATCCCGCTGACCGCGGACGGTCGCACGCACTCGGTCGTGATTCAGCTGGGTGCGGAGCCGGCAGCAGTGAGCCGTTAGCGTTTCCCCGGATCGCTTCCCGCCGGATGCAGGTCGGTGATAGCAGGGCCATTCACCACGCGACCATACGGGTCGAACCGTGAGCCGTGACACGGGCAGTCGAACGTGCGCTCAGTCGAATTCCAGTCCACTATGCAGTACAGATGCGTGCAGACGGCCGAGTGCTCGTGGATCTCCCCCTTCTCGTCGCGGTACACCGCCACCTTGGTAGCTCCCTTACGGACCACCGCGCCCTGGCCGGGAACGATCCGCTCGTAATCGCCGCCGTCTCCGCCGGTAACCCAGTCGCGATACTGGGCGGCAACGTTGAGGTTCTCCTTCGCGAACTCCGGCAGGGTGCGGAGCGAGATGCGCGAAGGGTCGTACAGGAACGCCCATGGATTTCTCCTGCCGAGCACCAGGTCGGTGAGCAGCATCCCGGCGATTGCGCCGTGGGTCATGCCGTTCCCGGAATCACCCGTCGCAATGAAGATGTGCTCGTCAGGTCCGGGATTCTTCCCAATGAACCCCATGTAGTCCACCGGCTCCATCACCTGCCCCGACCAGCGGTACTCGACGTGCTCCATCATCGGGAAATGCTCGTCCGTCCAGCGCTCGAGTGTCGCGAAGCGCGCGTCCGCGTCGTCCTTCTGCCCGGTCTTGTGATCCTCACCGCCGACGATCAGCAGATCAGCGCCGTCCCGTGCTCCTCCGCGATAGACCCTCACGTAGTGGTACGGCCAGCCGGTGTCCCAATACAGTCCCGGATGAACTGAATCCGCTGGAATGCGTACGCCGATGACGAACGAGCGGTATGCGGCCTGCTTCGTATGGAGAATGATCCAGTCGTTGACCGGTGTGTTGGTGGCGACTACTACCGCATCCGCGCTGATCACGTGCCCGTCGGTGGTGCGCACCTGTACCGGCGCGCCGTCCACGATGGAGCTCGCGTGTGTACCGCAGTAAATGCGCGCGCCGTCACGGGTGATCGCGGTGGCGAGTCCGGCGATGAACTTCAACGGATGGAACTGAGCCTGGCGCGGAAACCGCAAGGCAGGACCGGAATCGAATGAATCGAGCGGCACGCGGCTGACGATCTCGAGGTCCGTAAGCCCTGCGCGGCGTGCGACGTGCAGCTCCTTCTCCAGATCTCTCCGGTGCTGCCGGGGGCCGGCGAACAGATAGCCGTCCACCCGCTCGAAATCGCAGTCGATGTCCTCGACTGCCGCGATCGATTCCAGCCTGTTGATGGCAGCCGTGTGGCTGGCGGCCGCGGCTCGTGCACCTTCCTCTCCATGAACCTTCGCGATGTCCGAATACCCGTCGTCCAGCGCTGCCGTGATGTGCGCGGTCGTACGGCTTGTCTCACCACCGCCGATCGGGCCGTCGTCGATCACAATCACGTCGCGGCCCGCTCGCACGAGGAGATAGGCGGTCATCATGCCGGCGATCCCACCGCCGATTACGCACACGGCCGCGCGTGCGTCGGCATCGAGCCGTGGGAAGGATGGCATGTCCACGGTGGCCATCCATACTGAACGGGTGCTGCCGGAATCGGGCGTGAGCACGGTGGAAGGCTGTTCGTTTTTTTCTGGGCGAGACTGCGAAGAGTTCATCGCAGGCGGCCAAGCGGCCGGCCTGCTGGCGGTTCAAGGCAGGGCGCGTGCCAGTCAGGGACCGCGCAGCACGGCACGCACCGGGGCGGCATCGGTATCCAGCAGCTTGAGCGGGAACGCCATCAGCTCGTACTCGCCAGGCGTTACGGGTCTCAAGTCCAGATTCTCCAGAATCGCTCCGTTTCCATCGAAGATCGTCCGGTGGACGTCAAGCGTTCGGCTCTCCCTGAGGTCCACTGACGGCGCATCTGTTCCCAGGAGTCTCAGCCCAAAGCCCAGCAACGCGCGGGCGCAGTTCACGGTAAGAACAGGCCAGCTTCCGGGAAACGCGGCGTTCGCGACAGTCCGTCCCGTTCGCAGAAGGAGCCGCGGGTTTTCCATCAGTGCAGTATCCGGCTGGCGGCCGAGCGCACGGGTGAATGCCTCGAGCGGGATCTCGCCTTCTTCCGCCGCGACATCCACGACGAGCGCGGGCCCGAAGAAGCTCTCGAGCGCCAGCTCGTGCGCGGCCGGCCACCCATCCTGCACGTGCAGGGGCGCATCGGCATGCGTACCGACGTGTGGACTGGCAGTCAGCGACGACACGTTTACTGAAGCGCCATTGGCGATGAGCCAGGGCCATTCGCAGGAGAACGGCGTGTCGCCCGGCCAGGGCGGCGTGTCACCGTGCAGTGTGATGCTTATGTCATAAAGACGGGTCATGGAGCAGGCTGGCTATCGACGCCCGACGGATGCGACCAGCCTTTCGGCGGCTGCAACGAGCTGCTCCACCGTCAGCCCGAGCCCCTCGTAGATGCGGGTGTACGGAGCTGACGCCCCGAAGCGCTCGATGCCCAGAATCGCACCGCTTGCCCCGACCCAGCGCTGCCACGACATCGGGTGGGCGGCCTCGATCGCGACCCGTGGAACGCCGGGAGGAAGCACGCTGCTCCGATAATCCTCGGGCTGCTGCGCGAACAGCTCATGACTCGGCATGCTCACGGCCCTGGAAGCAACTCCCGCTGCGGTCAGTCGTTCGTGGGCTTCGAGCACGAGTGCCACCTCGGAGCCAGAAGCCATCAGCACCACCGATGGCTGTTGTGCACTACCCGCGTCAGCCAGCACGTATGCGCCGCGCTGCACGCCGGAAGCGGCCGCGTACCGGTTCCTGTCGATGAACCCGAGCTTCTGGCGAGTGAGCGCCAGCGCCACGGGACCGCCTCGCCATGCCACTGCGGCGCGCCACGCCTCCGCTGTCTCCGAAGCGTCGGCGGGTCTGATCAGTACCAGGTTGGGAATCGCGCGAAGCGTCGTGAGCTGCTCGATCGGCTGGTGCGTGGGACCATCCTCGCCCAGCCCGATCGAATCGTGCGTGAACACGTAGATCACATGCTGGCCCATGATCGCGGCGAGCCGGATCGGCGGGCGCATGTAGTCCGAAAAGATCAGGAATGTCGCTCCATAAGGGATGAATCCGCCGTGCAGGGCGAGGCCGTTGAGAATTGCACCCATCCCGTGCTCGCGGATGCCGAAGTGAAAGTTCCTCCCCCCCGGCGATTCGCTCAGAATGCTGGGTGCGCCCTTGATCAGAGTGTTGGTGGAGCTCGCGAGATCCGCCGATCCGCCGATCAGTTCCGGCACTCGCGCCGCGATCGCATTGAGCACCACCCCCGACGCCACGCGGCTCGCAACCTTGCCGTTGTCCGGCGTGAACGTCGGGATCCCGGCGTCCCAGTCATCGGGCAGCTCTCTTCGCCACCGGCGCTCGAGCTCGGCCGCTTCACCTGCGTGCGCCTGCCCATACTCCCGCCAGCGTGCGATCCAGTCCGTTCGCGATCGAGCCGCGGCTACTCCCGACGCCCGCCAGTGGCTCAGTGCCTCGGGTGCTACGTGGAACGGTTCGAGCGACGGGTATCCGAGGATCTCCTTCGTGCGTCTGATCTCGTCCTCGCCCAGGGGAGCGCCGTGTGCTTCGGCAGTGTCCTGCTTGTTGGGTGCCGGGTATCCGATGTGCGAGCGTACCACGATCAGCGACGGTCGTGCGCGCTCAGTCTTTGCTTCGTGGATCGCGTTGTCGAGCGCGTCCAGGTCGTTGGCATCTGCGACGTGCATGACGTGCCAGCCGTATGCCGTGAATCGCGCGGCCGTGTCGTCGCCAAAAGTCAGTCCGGTGTCACCTTCGATCGTGATCCCATTGTCATCATAGAAACCGATCAGTTTGCCAAGCCCGAGGTGGCCGGCGTAGGACGCCGCCTCGTGCGACACGCCCTCCATGATGTCGCCGTCGCTTGCGATGAAGTACGTGTGATGACCCACTACGTCGTGATCAGGCCGGTTGAAGTTCGCGGCGAGATTCGCCTCGGCGATGGCCATTCCGACGGCGTTGCCGAATCCCTGACCAAGCGGACCGGTGGTCGTCTCCACACCGGGCGTGTAGCCGTACTCCGGATGCCCCGGGGTGCGGCTCTCCCACTGCCGGAATTCCCTGAGGTCCTCGAGCGACAACTCGTAGCCGGTGAGGTACAGCACGCTGTAGATGAGCATCGAAGCGTGTCCGGCCGACAGGACGAACCGGTCGCGATCAGGCCAGTCGGGCGCGGCAGGGTCGTACCGCAGGTGACGCGTCCACAGGACATAAGCCAGCGGCGCCAGGGCCATGGGAGTACCCGGGTGACCGGAGTCCGCCTTCTGCACGGCGTCCATGCTGAGGACCCGTATGGCGTTGATGCTGAGCTCGGTGACCGACAAGAGATTGCCCGGTGTTGGGGGGGAGGTCGGTAAAAACTAAACCGGACGACGCCACCGGGCGGGCGCGGGTGAACCGCCACCTGTGAAGGCGCGACCTGCGAGCGGCGCTGGTCAGGCGTAGGGCAGGCGCATGTCAATCGGGGGGCTGATGTTCGGCAGCAATGCCTCTATCTCGAAGCGTCGCTCCTCGAGCCCGGGAGGCAGCTTGAGCGCGTGACCAAGCGAGCTCTGCGACTCGTCGATGGCGAATCCAGGGCCGTCAGTGGCGATCTCGAAGAGCACGCCACCCGGCTCGCGGAAGTAGACCGATTGGAAGTATTGTCTGTTGAGCTGCGGGGTGATGTTGAAACCGCTGACTGCGAGACGCTCTCGGGCGACGAGTTGCTCGTCGCTGCCACGCGCCCGGAAAGCGATGTGGTGCACCACTCCCGCACCCATGCTGCCCGACCATAGGCCGGGCACCACCCGAAGATCGACAATGGAGCCGATGCTCCCGTCTCTTCCGCTGTACCTGAAGATGCTCCCCTGCTCCCGGGTCGGACGGAAGCCGAGGTGATCCACAAGCAGATGGGCCGTGCGGTCGTGACCCTCTTCCCAGAGCGTCACCGAATGAATGCCCCGGATCGAGTGCTCTGCGGGCACGTCCGGTCCACTCCACGCCACTCCAGCTTCGGCGATCGGGTGGGCGACCAGCTCAATGAGGAGTCCGTCCGGATCCTTGAATGCGATCACGCGCTCGCCGTCGAACCTTGTAGCCGGTTGCTCGAACGCTACCCGATAACGGATGAACCGCTCGAGCCAGTAACCCACCGCGCCTGGCAGGATGGCGAATGACGTCACTGCGACCTGGCCGGCGCCTTGTCGCCCACGGCTGGCGCCCGGCCATGGAAAGAAGGTCAGCAGGGTACCGGGCCGGCCCAGGTCGTCGCCGAAGTAGAAGTGGTAGGTGGTGGGATCGTCGAAGTTGACAGTCCTCTTGACCAGACGCAGGCCCAGAACTCCTGCATAAAAGTCGAGGTTTCGTTGCGGATCGCTGGCGATCGCTGTGACGTGGTGAATGCCGCCGCCCGCGAGACTCATGTCTCCTGTTCGGAGACGTCCTCGGCCTCTTCTGTCCCGGAAGGACTCTCAGCCGTACCTGTCTTTCGGGGTTCGCCGTGCTCCCCGCCATAACCGCTTTTGTGATGTACTGTTCGATCGGCGGCGTCTTCCTCCGGCATTGGACGGCCGGACCGGGTCTCATCCGCCTCTTCCTCACGGGTACGGACTGGCGTACTGGCGCGTCCCGTGTCCGCTGGGTCTGAATCTCTTGAAGACTTGCTCTGTTCCGATCGTTCGTCTGGCTGCATTGTTGTGCTCCTTCGGCGAGGTGGTTTTACGAGAACCGCAACGCATATGCCGTACAAACACATCCCGAGTGGCTCCAGGTTTCGCAGCCTGGACGATCCGGAAACACTGCGCGCACTCGTGCGGAACCTCGGCGAGGGGATCTACATCACGGCCGCTGATGGTGAGATACTCGACGCGAACGATGCGTTTCTCCGTATCGTGGGCCGTTCGTCGCTCGAGGAGCTCAAATCCATCCGCGCCGAGGACCTATACGCTGACCCTGCGGTCAGGCAGAGAGTCAAAGAGCGTCTGGACAGGGATGGTGAGTTCCGTGAGATGGAGGCCGAGATCCGGCGGGCTGACGGCCGGATAGTGACCGTTCTGGACAGCTCGTACGCGTGCCGCGACGAGAGCACCGGTGAGATCTTCTTCCACGGCATCATCGTGAACATCGAGGAGAGGAAGGAGCTGGAGCGCCAGCTCTTCGAGGCGAGCATCCGCGACGCGCTCACCGGGACATACAACCGTCGCTACCTGCAGGGGTTGGAACGGGAGATGAACAGCTCTGCCGATGAGCAGTGGGCGTGCATCTACGTGGACCTCGATGATTTCAAGCAGTACAACGACACACACGGGCACGCGGTCGGCGACGCGGCGCTCATAGCGGTCGGCCGTTTTCTCACGCGTGAACTGCGGGCACAGGATGCTGTCGTGCGCGTGGGCGGTGACGAGTTCGTCGCAGTGCTCAGGGGTATTACGGAGCTGGAGATGAGGCAGATCATCCAGCGGTTGCAGGAAGGCGCGTCGGAGACCACTACTATCCCGTTCTCACTTGGCTGGGCCCGGAGGCGGGATGCGGAAGCATTCGCCAGCACGGTAGAGCGAGCGGACCAGCGGCTCCTTCGCGTTCGGGGAGGAGACGAAAGGACAAGGGGGCGGCGCAAAGACGATCGCAGGACCTGATCGGTACCGGTGGAGCATGACGCAGCGACGGCTCAGCCAGGCCCTCCGACAACTGCCATCCCCATCGCGTGATAGCCCTTATCGACGTACACTGTCGTGCCCGTGATGCCACTCGCGAGAGGGCTGCATAGAAAAGCTGCCGCTATTCCAACTTCCTCCGCCCGGAGCGGGTCCGTGAGCGGAGAATTAACGGCGCAGTACTCCACCATCTTTTCGATGATCCCGATCGCGCTTGCAGCACGTGATGCGAGCGGGCCCGCCGATATCGTGTTTACTCTGACGCCATAGCTGCGTCCTGCCTCGTAGGCCAGCGTCCGCGTATCGCTTTCCAGAGCGGCCTTGGCCGACGACATCCCCCCACCGTAGCCGGGGATCACCCGCTGGCTGGCGAGAAAAGTGAGAGAGACAAAGGCTCCGCCTGGACGCATCAGAGGGGCGAGCTGGCGAATCATTGCAACGAGTGAGTATGAGCTCACGCTTACAGCGGTGAGATAACCCTGCCGGCTGGTCTCCAGCAGCGGCTTTTTCACCTCCGGTCCGTTCGCCAGTGAGTGCACCACGATGTCCAGGGAGCTCGCGCCGAAGTCGGTGCGAATGCTTTCCGCCACTCCAGCTACCGAGAAATCACCCACATCCTGGTACCGCTTGTTGACCCGGATTTCCTCCGGCGCGTCCGCGAGCGTGTCGAAGGCAGCGTCCAGCGGATAGATCTTCTCGAACTCGAACGACCGGCCGTCGGAAAGCTTCATGGACTTTTCCAGCTTTCCCCGCTCGAGCAGCGTGCGGAAGATGTGGAGCGCCGGCGGCCAGGTGCCTACGGAGACTGCGGCACCAGCTTCAGCGAGTGCCTTCGCGATGGCGAAGCCATAACCGTTGTCGTCGGCGACACCGCCAACGAACGCGCGCTTTCCGGAAAGATCGATGTTGAGCATTCGGGGATATGTTCATGGGGATGCTGCTTGTGCAAGAGGGCTGATGCCCACAGGAATATTCATCATCGGCGAGATCCGTGGGGAACTAGGAGATCGCCTGGCCGAAATCACGGGTCGCTACGACCCCAGGCTCGCGCGGAGCAAGCCGCCGCATCTGACGCTCACCGGCTCTTCGGGACTCGGTCCGCTGCCGCCCGAACTCTCCGTTTCGGAGATCGCCGCCCGGCTCGAGCCGGTCATGAGCTCGACTGGCCCGATTGAGCTTCAGTTCGGACCACCCGCGCGGTTCATGCAGTCCACGATCGTCATTCTTCCGCTGGATCCGCATGGCCCGCTGCGCGTGCTGCACGACCGCGTCGGGGCGTCCGGCCTTCCCTTCGGACGGGCTCGCTACACCTTCACGCCACATGTCACCCTGAGCCTGTATGCAACTCTGTCGCGCGAAGTCATGCGCGAGCTGATGGAGACGCGTATCACCGAGCGGTTTCGTCTCGAGGCTCTGCAGATTTATCTCACGCGCGATCCCCAGCCGGCAAGGAAGCTGCTCGAGCTGCCTCTGCGCGGCGGTACAGCTCGCCCAGCAGACGGCCGATCTCCCGCTGGCGGTCGCGCAGCTCCATGAGGGCCTTCGCCCTCGAGCGTCTCACAAAAAACTTCCGCGCGTCGCGGGCCGAGTCCGCCCACCGCTCCCCGTAAGAAAGGGTGCGCAGCGCGAGCAGCGGCAACAGTACCAGGGCTGCAGCACCGGCCAGCCAGCCAAGCGTGATACCGAGCGCGACGGAGAGGAGCAGGATCCAGACTTTGAAGATCGCTCCACCGTAGAGCAGCTTGCGCGTAGCCAGCACATCGGGGGCTGCGTCACGCTCGGCCACGACACGTGTGAGAGCATAGGGAGGCCAGAAGATCACGGTTCCGACGGCGGCGACCGCTGCTGTCAGGAGCTGAACCGGAGCGAGGCGACGAACCGTCCACCTCACGGCGCTGCCGAAATCAGTGGAGAGATGGACGTCAGCGGGCGAGAGGCCGAGCATGGTCAGTGTCGTGACGTGACGCCGTACGGAGCGGGCGACCCGCGTGGCGTCCGGGTCACCATCCTGCTTGAGCCGCGCCAGCGCACGGGCCGCCGCGATCCTGCGTCCGGCTTCTGCATCCGGACCGTCAGCTTCTTCGACCTCCACAGTATAAATCGCCGTTGCCGCGGCGATCAGTTCGGAATCCTCGCGCCTCTCGAGATTCACAGTCACGTCGTGCAAGGCCTCGTCTATCCGGCGGGTCAGCTCTCTCACGGCCGCGGGATCGTCCACACCGAGGCCCGCGAGGTCGTCCCACCTCACTGGCTCCCCAACGACGACGTACGCGGCAGACCGGAAGACCTCCTTCGCCTCGAACACGAGTCCTACAGGCATGATCGGGAATGCTCCGCCCGTCATGGGGACCGCGCCCAGGGCTATGCGCGCTGCACCGGTCTTCAGCGGGACGAGCGCCGGATGATCATGGCTGATGCCTTCAGGGAAGATGCCGACAGCCGAGTTCCGACCCAAGGCGGCGTGCACGGCACGGAATGTCTCCTCGTTTCGACCGGTCTGACTGGGGTCATCCATTCGCCGGTAGACGGGAATTGCCCCCACAGCGCGAACACCCCATCCGATGAGCGGATCCGAGAACAGCGGTGCCTTCGCGAGAAATCGTACCGGCCGCTGTGCGCCCACGGATACCAGAAACGGATCGAGCAGGGAATTCGGGTGGTTGGCCGTCAGCAGCACAGGTCCGATCTCGGGGACCCGTCCACCGCCTGTGTGCAGGCGATAGAACACCCGGCAGGAGATGGACGCGACAAGGGGAAACAGCGGCAGCAGCCACATCTACCAAATCGAACAGAAAGGCTGCCCAAGTGCCACGTCGAACAGAAAAGCTGCCAGCTGAAAGCTGTCAGCTATCGGCTGGCAGCTTTGATGTGGGGCTGCCGGCGTACAAAAAGGGGCACCTGCTGGAGGTGCCCCTTTTTGGCCCAATGCAGCGCTTAGTCCGCGCTTATGTTCTCGGTTCCATCGAACCCGTACCGCGCGGGCTCCTTGGCGATGCGCGCCGCCGCAATCATCATCGGGACGTAATCACGCGTCTCCCGCGGAAGCAGGTGCGAGATGCGGTAGTAGTCCGCGTCTGTTCCACGCTCGCTGCCGGTGACGTTGCGCATGTGCCTGCCCACCCGGTTCTCACCGGTGTTGTAAGCCGCTGCCGCGAGGTACCAGGAGCCGAACCGGTCATGCAGATCGCTGAGGTACGACAGCGCTGCGTCGGTGGCCTTGTCCGGCACGTTCCGCTCGTCAACGCGCTTGTTGATCGTGAGTCCGTAGCGCTGGCCGGTCTCGGCGATGAACTGCCACAGACCGCCCGCATGCGCATGAGAGTACGCCTTCGGGTTGAACCCAGACTCGATCATCGCGAGATAGATCAGATCCTGCGGCATCCCGCGCTCGGCGAGTTTCTGCGAGATCATCGGCTCGAACTGAGGTTTACGCTCAAGCCATATGGCGAATCGCGGCTTCAGCGTCGGGCTCGTGGTGAATCGTTCGATCCAGGTGTCCACGTGATCGTGGTCAAGGTTCGGCAGGTCCCACTGGGCTGCACCAGAGGCAACGGCGGCAGCCGCCGCCTCACCTGTGTAGGTCAGGTTGAGGGGACCGGCGTCATTCGCCGAGCCCCGTGCGGTCAGCACGAAGCCAGCCGCAACCGCAAACAGCACGGTTGAAGCAGCTACACGCGCCACTTTCGTCTGGAACTCCGACTTGGCTCGGGTCATGGTGATTTCTCCTGTTTCAGGTACTTCGGAGCAGGGCACAGTGCCTTACCCCACTGCTCGTTAGACGGTCGCTCGTTAGACGGTCGTTAGGAGCATGTGTTTATTCAGAATTTTCGCTATTTGGCAACCTCTAAAGGTAACCAAACAGGCCGCTCATTTCAAGCCCCAAGAGGGAGGGCTACCAGCGTAACCCATTCTGCTGCAGCAACTTGGCTGCAGGGCCATGACAGCAGATTTGTGAGAATCCCGCCCCCTGGGGCGATCCGTCTGGCCGTTTGGCCAGTATGAGTGCCATCCGCGCGGGTTAACCACTGCAGAGAGACTTGCTCGCCGCGTGTGCAAGCTTCGGCGTCGGGGACGTCCTGGTTAGTGAAACCCAAACACCAGGACTCCAAATGCGCCGCTGGACAGTCGTTGCAGCACTCTCCATTCTTGCCACATGGCCGGATCAGGCCACGGCCCAGGGTGAGCTTCTGCTTCCCTGTCCCGCGCCGCGTTGCGGTCCAGGTGTGGGCTGTGTCCCTGTCCCACCGTGTCGGGTCGGCTCACAGGTGGAGCGCGTCAGGAGCGATGTGCGCGCCGAACTCGGGGAGCGCGTTGTCCGGTACGAGATCCGGGAGACGTTCGTGAACCATGGAGGCGGGCTCGGCGAAGCCGATTATCTGCTTCCTCTGCCCAGGAACGCCGCCTTCCGCGAACTGCGACTGTACATCAACGGCGAGCCAGTGGCCGGTGAGGTAATGAGTGCAGACCGGGCGCGGGCGATTTACGAGGAGATCGTTCGGCGCCAGCGCGATCCGGCGCTTGTGGAATGGATGGGTCAGGGGTTGCTCCGCGCCAGGATCTTCCCGATCGCGCCGGGTGAACGGAAAGAAGTGCTCGTGCGCTTCGATGCGATCCCCGAGCGCGAAGGTGATGCGCTCCGTGTGGATTACTTCCGCGGAACCCGACGCGGGCCGGCTCAGCCGATGCCGGTCGTACGGGGTGTCAGGTTCGAGGGCGACCCGGGGACCGGGGTGAGTGAGCGCGAGACTTTCCGCCTGCGGTATCCGGCGAACCTCGGGCGCGCCTACTCGCCAACGCATCGCGTGGTGCTGCGTGAGGATGGGGGTACGCGGGTAGCAGAAATCGTCGGCGATGCCGCGCAGGTGACCGTACTGGTTCCCGTCCCGCGTCGGTCTTCCGTCTCACTTTCGGCACTGTCACATGCAGACGGTGGCGACCGTCACGTTCTGCTGACGATAACACCGCCTGCCCTGAACGAAGCGCGGCTGCCGCGCGACGTGACCCTCGTGCTTGACGTGTCGGGGTCGATGAGCGGCGAAAAGATCCGTCAGGCGCGGGCAGCCGGCGTGCAGCTACTGGGCACGCTTGGCGAGCAGGACCGGTTCCGGCTGATTGAGTTCTCCTCAGACGTGCGCAGCTTCCGCGGCGAGTTCCTACGTGCGACTCCGGCCAACGTGACAGCCGGGATTGATTATTTGAACGGGCTGCGCGCCGCTGGAGGTACGAACGTCGAGAGCGCGCTTCTGGAGGCTTTACGGTCGAGAGCAGACAGCGGCCGCCTGCCGCTCGTGCTGTTCCTCACTGACGGCATGCCGACGGTGGGAGAGACACGCCCCGATGTGCTGGCAGAGCTGGTAGCCGAGCGCAGGCAGAACCGTCGAATATTCACATTCGGCGTCGGAGCGGACGTGAACGTGGCGCTTCTGGAGCAGCTCGCGATCGACGGACGCGGCACGGCGCACTTCGTTCGCACGACCGAATCGATCGAGCACGCCGTCGGGATAGTTGCATCCCGTCTCAGCGAGCCGCTCCTCACGGATGTTCGGATCCAGGCAGACGGCGTGCGGCTCAGTGATGTGTATCCGCGACTGCCGGCAGACATCTTTGCGGGGCAGGATCTCGTCCTGCTCGCACGGTATCATGGTGCAGGTCGTGCCACGGTTCGTGTCACCGGGCGCTCGGCCGGTCGCGACGTTTCCTTCCAGACGACGATTGACTTCCCCGGGCGCGAAAGAAGAAACGATTTCGTACCGCGCCTGTGGGCCACCCGACGCATAGGGCATCTGATCGCAGAACGTCGGCGCTCGAGCGACAGGCGGGAGCTCGACGAGGAGATCCGCCAGCTCGCGCTCCGTTACGGTCTGCCGTCAGACGTGTCCTCATATCTTGTTCTGGAACCTGGAGAGGAACAGCAGAGACTTGCCGGAGCGACGGGGGGAAGCGGTCCGGTTGACCTCGCGAGGCGCGGTGCGGGGACGGGTGGAGCCGCCGCCCCCCAGAACATCCAGCTCAGTGAGGTGGTTGTGACCGGCAGGACGGCAGCCTTCGAGTCTGCCCGTGCGGCGGCTGCGCAGCGGGATGCCGCCACGCTTGCAGTGACCGAAAGGGCAGGTACCACCCGACGGGCGCTGGCCGGAAGGGTCTTCGAGCTTCGCGACTCGGTATGGGTTCAGGTCTCTCCGGAGCCGCGGGCCGGCAGCCGTGAGCCGATTCGGATCAAACCCTTCTCCAGCGCGTATTTCGAGATCATGGATGCGATTCCGGAGTTGCGCGCGGTGTTCGCGCTGGGAGAGCGCGTGAGAGTGCTGGGTCGGAACGTTGCCATCGAGCTCAGTGCCGACGGCGCGGAGCGGCTCGCACAGGCGCGCGTCCGAGAGCTGGCAAGCGCCTGGTAAGTGCGCGACGTCGAGTGGTTGTTCCGCACCTATCACGACACGCTCGTGCGCTATCTCACGCGCCGACTTGGCGACAGAGACTGGGCCGAGGAGCTCGCGCAGGAAACGTTTCTGCGCGCGCTCCGGCAGGGAGAAGTGGAAAACGAGAGAGCATGGCTGTTCGCTGTCGCAACGAACCTTGCCCGTGATGAGGGCCGCAAGCAGGTGCGGCGTCGGCGGCAGCTGCGACTGCTGGCGGACGAGGCACGGGAGGCTGAGCAGGAGATGCAGCCTACCGGACTGGAGCGCGCAGAGGACGCCGCGGCAGCACGCCGCGCGCTCGACGGCCTGGAGGAGCGGGACAGACTCGCGCTGCTCATGCGCGAGGAAGGATTGAGCTACGAGGAAATCGCGGAAGCGCTGGGGCTGTCTATCGGCTCCATAGGGACGACGCTGTTCCGCGCGCGAAAGCGACTCGTCGCGAGCTACGAGGAAGTAACCCGGGAGAAGACTGGTGGATACAAAGCATCCTGACGAAGGGACGCTATACGCGTACGTGGAGGGCCAGCTTCCAGTTGACGGGCACTCGCGCGTGGATGCGCACCTCTCAGCCTGTGCGGAATGTGCCGCGATGGTCGCGGAGGCGCGCGGACTGATCGCGGCTGCGTCCGGGATCATCGGGGCTCTGGATGATGTTCCGGTGAACGTCGTTCCGCGCCGCAGGGCGCGGCGGCTGCCTCCGTGGATTGCCGCGGCTGCTGTCCTCGTGCTGGCAGCGGGGGTGTCGACCGTCGTCATTCGGGAGGGAGTTGATTCCCACCCGGATGCGCTGTCGGGGACCTCCGACACAAGGGAGGCGCGGCTGCAAAGCGATGTCCAGGCGCCGGCATCAGCGATCAGCGACATTGTCTCGACGGAGCGGGTCGTGGTCGGTGAGGGTGCTGTCGAGGAAGGCGCTGTCGAGCGGCGTGCTTCGGCTGCGGGTAAGACCGAGAGGAGTGTGGCTCGCGCCACAACAGCGCGGGAACCTCAGGAAGTCCGGCGGCAGACGGAGGATCGTCGAGAGGAAGCTCTCGCATTCACCGTTGGACGCGAGCGACGGGGCGCCGCTTCCGCCGCCGTGCCCACCACCACTCCCACTTCCGCCCCCGCCAGCACCACCGCGCCCGCCGCCGCCCGCGACCTCTCGTCCGGCCAGCAGGTGGCGACCATCACTGGACGTGTGATCACTGAGGAGGGTCAACCCCTCAGGAGCGCGAACGTGTTCATCGACGAGCTGAACATCTCGGTCGCCACGGACACAAGCGGGATCTATTCACTCACTGTTCCCTCGAGCCGATTGCAGGGACAGGCGGCGATGGTTCGCGCGCGAGCGATCGGCTATGCACCGCAGTCGCAGCGGATCGCGATGGCTCCCGGAACGCAGACCGCCGACTTCGAGCTCCGACAGGAGGTTACGCAGCTGAGTGAGGTGGTCACGACCAGTTCCACAACCGCGGACGCGTCGCGGGCGAGCGCTCCGCTGAGGACGATCCGGTATGAGGTATCGGCAGGAACAATCATCGAGCTTCGGGAGTTCCATGCCGTCGTGCGCATCCCACCCGCAGGGCCGGAGGTGAGCGAATACCGCTGGAGCGATTCAGCCGGCACCCGCCGGTATGTTCTGAGTGGCCGCATGTCGGTCGCTGAGCTGGAGCGGCTCGCGAGACGGCTCGGTGAGCTCCGAGTGGTTCGCTGAAGCTGCGCACGTCAGCCTTGTACTCCTGCGCTCGGCATTAGAGGTTCATTAGCAACATCAGAGCGGGTGCGTTACGGCGAATCGGCAGTGGGTGACCCACGCAACGAACGGGTGGTGGCGTGGGCTCGAATAGAGACATGATCCAGGCGTTCGTGAGCGGCCAACTTTCAGACGCCGATCACGATCTCATGTCGCACCACATCTCCGCATGCCAGGAGTGCGCGGCAGCTGTGGCCGCAGAGCGCGTTGTGAGAGCCGAGATGACAAAGCTGACCGCCAGCGCGGATACACCACCCGCTCCCGCGGCAGTTTTGGGCGAGCCACCAGTAGTGAGCCTCCCCTCGGCACTCTCCACCGACACGGTGGTTCCGGTTGCCGGGCAGGTGATCGATTCCGGTTCAGCTCCCGTTTCAGGCGGCGCGGACGTGCCGGCCGGCTTAGTGGTTCAGTCCGGCGATCTGAGCGTGCCGCCGGTTCCTGAGCTTCAGCTCGACTTCATTCTCGACCGAACCTCAGAAGGCGCCGGGCTGCTCCTGCATCATGAAACTTTGCGGGAAGTCGCGCTCGATCAGCTTCCCCCTGCTCCGGCTCACTCGGGACGACGGTCGCAACGTGAGGAGGATAGCGAAGCGGGCGCCGGGACTGAGATTGCGCGTGCCGGCTATTCGGACGACATGGAGGTTGCGGCGGCGACGATGGCAGGGGTTGCGGACAGCGTGGCACACGCAGCGGCAGCCCTCGCGAGCAGCGGACCGCCGGAGCCGCTCGAGGCGGAGGTTCAGAAGCCCGTGACAGTCGAAGCGGCTGCTGAAACGGTGGAGACTGAGCCGATGCCAGTCGAAGTGGCACCGGTCGTCGAGATATTCGAGCCCGTCCTGAGGGAGGACACCGCTATCATCGAGGTGCAGGTGTCCTCCGCGGTCGAGGCAGGGATGGCTTCAGAGGACCAGCAGCCCGTACACCGAGAGGGGGCGATTCCCGAGGATTCGCATCCTGTGCAGGCAAAGACTGCGGCTGTCATCGCGCCCGCGGCTCCTGCCGTCCGTGCAGGAGGTGGACTTCTGCGCTGGAGCGCCGCCGCGGCCCTCCTGGTGATCGCGGTCGTGGCGGCGTATGCGGCGACGCAGGTCCGCTCTCCCCCCGTGGCGAACGCGGCCGCGCCGGATCGTGTGGAAGCGGTCCGCGATTCTGAGTTGCAGTGGCTGACGACGCCGTCCGTGCTGACGCCGATCCTCGATGCGGCCGTGTACAGTCGTGTCCTGGATGCAACGCCTGTTGTAGACTCTCTCGCCGACTCGCTCGATGCTGATATCGGTTACGACCCATTTGCCGGAGAGATAATCGGCAAGCCGACCGCGCCTCCGGCGGTCGCAGCAGGCGCGCAGTCGACGCGCAGCGCGGGTGCGCTGGACATGCTTCCACAGACTGTGAGTGACCCGCCGGACATTGACGGTGGTCAGGGCAGCCAGCTGCCGGGGGAGGTGCTGCCGGAGGTCGTGACGGGGAACGCACCGGCAAGTACCACCGCCCGAGGGAGTGCCGTCGTTATCTCAGGCGTGCCGGCTACTTCACGACTGTTGCGGACGACGACGCACTGGCTGCGACCTGATGTGGCCTATGTGCTGAGGGAGTACGATGCGTCGGCGGCTGAGCCTGCTCCGGGCGCGGGTGTGAACGAGTACCGCTGGAGTGACGAGGCGGGATCGCGCCTTTACGTGCTCAGCGGCCCAGTGGACGTAGCAGAGCTTCGTGCTTATGCCCGTAGCTTACAGACCCAGGGGCGCTAACGGCGCATCGCATCTGGACAGGCGCCGGGCCCGAACCAGCGGAGCAGCAATGATCATCTACGAGGTAAGCGGTACGGTAAAGCGTGAACTTGTGCCGGAGTACGAGCGGTACATGCGTGAGCGACACATTCCCGATGTTCTTGCAACCGGGTCGTTCAGCGCGGCAGCGATCGTACGAGCCGGTGAGAACATGTATCGCATCCTCTACGAGTGTGCGGACGATGCGACGCTGCAGGAGTACCTGAACGAGCACGCACCGTCGCTTCGTGCTGACTTCGCAATGCATTTTCCTACCGGCGTCGAACTGTCGCGCGAGGTCTGGCGTGTGCTGGAGCGGTGGGCGCCCGACCACGCGGAGGGCAGCTGACGCTCAAGCCGCTAGAGCGGCCGCGGTTCGGTATCCGAGTGTTTTCCACCCCGCGTGTGAGCGCGTACGGGAAAACCTGTACAAATAATCAGGGAATTCGCGGATGGTATGCGACTCACAGCGCGAGTAACTTGCCGGTGCGTTCGTGAGACGGAATTCCCGAACGTAAGTCCTCCCGGCGGGACGCCGCCAAGAGGAAGTGTGTCAGGATTCGACCCTGGCATACAGGTTGTGAGGTCGCTGGACACAATCGAGCCCCGTGAGAGCGGGAAACCTGAGTCGACCGTCCGACGAGGGTAAGGGTACCGACCGGCTACGAAAGTAAAGTAGTGACGAAACGGCTCGGATACCCGCCAGCGGATGAGGGCCTCCGGATCTGGAACCGCTAATTCCAGATGCGGAGGTTCTCTGATTTTCGGGAGGCTCGATGCAGCTTCAGAGAGTCGTTATTGGCGTGGATTTCAGCGATGCGTCGTGCGCGTGTGCCCGGTGGACGGTGCACCACTTTGCCCGCGGCGCGCGTGTGACTCTGGTACACGTGCTCGGTGGAGCTCCCGACAGTGTTGCCACGCCGGCAGTAGCTGCGCACGAACTGGCCGCACGCAGGTGTTCTGAACTCCGCGGCGAGCTGCCTGCTCAAGACGTGGAGGTAGAAATCATCGACGGCCCCGTACCAGAGGGGATCGCGCGCGTCGCCCGTCACACGGAGGCCGATCTCATAGCCATCGGAAAGCACGGGGCCGGAGAGGGCGCAGCAAGAGGCGTCGGCAGCGTTGCGGAGCAACTCATCCTTCAGCCGATGGTTCCGGTGCTCCTCGGAACCGGGATCCGGGAAGGTCCTCCACACAGCATTCTGGCGGCCATCGGCGACGACGCATCGAAGGTCGACGTGGTCCGCTGGGCGCGCTGGATGAGCGATCACTTCGAGGCGGCGTGCGTCGCGCTGTCGGTCGTCGGTTCAGAGCTCCGTACGCACCTTATCTCGATGGCCGGTCTCGCGGCGCGCGGAGGTGGCGTTTCAGGTCTGGAGTTTCAGGAGCGGGAGACGGAGATCACGGACGGCTGGATCGCAGAGTTGAGCTCCATGGGCAGCTTTCCAGAGACCAGCCTGGGAATGGCCGAACGGAGTCACACCGTGAACGAGGTAGTAGCAGCTGCCGAGCGGCTCCACAGCGATCTGATTGTCCTCGGTAGCCGGCAAGCGGTTGAGGGCGCGGCGCCAGGCGTGAGCGTCGCCTGTGGGGTTGCCGGGCGGACCGCCTGTCCGGTCTTCATCGTGAAACCAGAGGCGGGTTAAAGGGGCGACGCCCCGGGGCTATTAATTCCGCATGCCCCGGACACGCACGAAGACGAAGCGACAGTGAATACCGCTGCTGCGGGCCGGGGCGCCCCTGATGAGCAGGACACACAGTGGCACACGGTCGATGTTGCAGCCGCGGCTGAACTGCTGGAGAGCAGCGCTGACGGCCTGTCGTCTCAGGACGCCAAAGCACGCCTGCAGCGCTATGGGCCGAACGAGATCGAGGTCGAGCGCGAGGTTCCCTGGTGGTCGCTGCTGATCCACCAGTTCCGCGATCCCCTCATCTACATCCTTTTGATCGCCGGTGCTGCTACACTGGCACTCCGTGACTACACGGACAGCGGCGTCATTTTCGCCGTCGTCCTGATCAACGCCGCCGTTGGATTCATTCAGGAGTTCCGGGCGCGGGCAGCGATGCGCGCCCTGGCGGGTTTGAGTGCGCCGAAAGCGGAAGTGCTGCGCGACGGTGATACGGAGACGATCGAAGGTCGCGACCTCGTTCCTGGTGATGTCGTGCTGCTCGCCTCCGGAGCCCATGTGCCGGCCGACCTCCGACTGCTGAAGGCGAGGGATCTGGAAGTCGACGAGTCGGCTCTTACGGGAGAATCGGTCGCTTCCCGCAAGACAGTTGACCCGCTCGAGGCCGAAAATCTTGTCGCCGGCGATCAGACGAACATCGCCTTTGCCGGAACGACGGTCACGCGCGGCCGGGGACGCGGCCTGGTCGTGCGGACGGGCGCGCAGTCCGAGGTCGGACGGATCGCC
>CAZOAT010000012.1:46295-48314 GCA_964577965.1 uncultured Gemmatimonadaceae bacterium
GGCGAGCTCGTGCTCATGCTGAAGGGGGCGCCGGAGGTCGTGCTGCCCCGTTGCGATCGCATGTTGACCGGCGACGGCAGTGAACGGCGGATCGATGCAGAGGGAGTGAAGTCGGCTGCCGAAGAGCTGGCGCATAGAGGGCTTCGAGTGCTCGCGCTGGCCTACGCCAACGACGCGCCGCGGGAGATTGATGAAAATGCGCTGGAGGATGGGTTGATCCTCGCCGGTCTCGCAGGGATGGAGGATCCTCTGCGTGCTGAATCGTTCGCGGCGGTGGAGGCCGCGCATGAGGCGGGGATCCGCGTGCTGATGATCACCGGAGATCATGTCGAGACTGCGCAGGCTATCGGAGAGCAGGTTGGTCTCAGCATGGAGCACGGTGCTCTGTCCGGGCAGGATATCAACTCGATGTCCGACGAACAGCTGGACGATGCGGTGGCCCGGATTGACGTATTTGCGCGAGTTGCGCCGGAGCACAAACTGCGGATCGTGGAGCGCCTGAAGGCCGCAAACGAGGTTGTGGCGGTCACAGGTGACGGCGTGAATGACGCACCAGCCTTGCGGGCCGCCCACATTGGGGTTGCAATGGGCGCGAGCGGAACGGACGTGGCCAGGGAAGCGGCAGACATGGTGCTCGCGGACGACAACTTCGCCACGATCACGGCGGCGGTCGAAGAGGGCCGGGTGGTGTTCTCCAACATCCGGAAGGTCACGTTCTTCCTGCTGTCCACGGCGGTAGGCGAGGCGATGGCCATTCTCTTCGCCCTTGCTGCAGGGTGGCCACTGCCGTTCGTCGCAGCACAGATACTGTGGATCAATCTGGCTACGAACGGCCTGCAGGATGTGGCCCTGGCGTTCGAACCGGGTGAGCCGGGAATGCTGCAACAGCCGCCTCGGAAACGGTCTGAAGGTCTGCTAACATGGCGGCTGCTCGAGCGATTGGGGGGAGTAGGAGTCGTTCTGGCCGGTGGCACGCTGGGAATGTTCTGGTGGACGCTGCGCGCAACTGAGGATCTGGATCTCGCACGTACTGTGGCAATGACGCAGATGGTTGTATTTCAGTTCTTCCATGTCTTCAATTCACGGTCACTCGACCGTTCGATCTTCAGCGTGCCTCCATTCTCCAACAAGCCGCTGTTCGCCAGTCTGATAGCGGCAGCTGCTGCGCACGCTGCGGTCCTGCACTGGGCTCCGCTGCAACGGGTATTTCGCACAATGCCATTGGATCTGGAGCAGTGGGGCATCATCGTCCTCGTGGGAACCACGGTGGTCATGGGTGGCGAGCTCGACAAGGCAAGGAACAGGTACCTCCGACGGCTACTCGGCTGACGCCTCAACAGGAGTGATTCAGGTGATGTCATCACCCGTACTCGTTGGAGTGGACTTTTCCGAAGCATCCGTTGAGGCGGCACACTGGTCGGCCCGGCATCTGGCACCCGGTGCCCCGATGGTACTGGCGCACGTAGTCCACATTCCCCAGCCTCCCTCTTTTCTGCGTGGGTTGTACCCACCTATCGAGCCGGTTCTGGCGGACGCTCAGCGCGGCGCGGAAGTGCGTCTACGCGAACTTATCGATGAGCTGCAGCGCGAGGCCGAGCTCGCAGTGCGGGTTGGCCGGCCGGACGAGGGGCTCCGGGAACTGGCGAAGCAGATCGGGGCTGGGGTTCTGGTAGTGGGTGCCCGGGGAGAGCGCGGGGGAGTCTGGCGCCTGTTCGGGAGCACCGCCGAGCGCATCGCGCGCCAGGCACCGTGCGCTCTGCTGCTGGCGCGTGACCTGCCAGCGGGGCCGATGCGCAGGGCGCTGGTCGCAGTGGACGATTCAGACGCAGCTGGTGAAGTGCTGGACTGGGCCGCGAGATTCAGCGGAGTTGATGCGGAGCAGATTGTGCTGCTGCACGTCGTCTCCGGCGCGCTGACCGGTGCGGTTCGCATCGGCGCGCACGCGTCAGAAGCGCATGCAGCCGAACAGAAACTGCGCGCGCATTCGGAAGAATGGCTGCGCGGTCTGGCGAGCGCCGC
>CAZOAT010000013.1:0-10860 GCA_964577965.1 uncultured Gemmatimonadaceae bacterium
GTGATCGTACAGGGGCTCGGCAACGTCGGCTACCACGCCGCGAAGTTCATACAGGAGGGCGGCGGCGTGATCGTCGCGCTGGCGGAGCGCGAAGGAGCAGTGACTTCCCCGGCGGGACTGGACGTCGAGGAGGTCATCACGCACCGCCGCGACTCAGGTTCGATACTCGGCTTCCCCGGCGCGCGCGACGTGCCACTCACCGGCGATGCGCTCGAGCTCGACTGCGACGTGCTCGTACCGGCGGCGCGCGAGAACGTGATCACCGCAGACAACGTGGACAGGGTCAAGGCGAAGATCATCATCGAGGGCGCCAACGGCCCACTCACGGCAGGCGCGAGTGAACAGCTGCTGAAGCGGGGCGTCTTGATCGTTCCCGACATCTATGCAAACGCAGGGGGCGTGACCGTCTCGTACTTCGAGTGGGTGAAGAACCTCTCCCACCTTCGGTTCGGCCGGATGGAGAAACGGTTCGAGGAGCGGAGCAATGAGCGGATTCTGCAGGGTGTGGAGGAGCTCACCGGGTTGAAGTTCGAATCCGAAGCCCGGATGCGTGCTGCCGCGTCGGCAGGCGAGGAGGATCTGGTGAACTCGGGGCTGGAGGAGACGATGATCTCCGCCTACAGGGAGCTGCGCACAATCCAGCAGGACCGCGGCGTTGACCTGCGCACCGCCGCCTTCATCAATTCAATCGGCAAGGTCGCGCGCGCCTACATCGACCGCGGCATCTTCCCCTGAGCCCGCCATGGCGGCCCGACTCTTGAACGGGGTGCGACGGTCGCCGCCAGGGTGAGAGTCCGATGTCCCGACGAGGTCGCCTCGCAGTCGCGGTAGCCGTCGCCATGGGGATCGCGCTGGGACTCGGCGCCTTCACCTTCGGCTACGCGAAGGGCTACTCCTATCTGACCGACGATCCAGCCGCATGCGCCAACTGCCACGTCATGACGGAGCACTTCGACGCGTGGAACAGGTCGAGCCACCGCGCGGTGGCGGTATGCAACGACTGCCACACGCCGCACAGCTTTTTCGGCAAGTACGCGATCAAGGCGCAGAACGGTTTCTGGCACTCGTTCTACTTCACGACGGGCAATTTCCCCGATCCGCTCCGCATTACGCCACGCAACCAGCGGGTAACGGAGGGTGCGTGCCGCTACTGCCACGCGGAGATCACGGATGCCATAGACCCGGTCGCGGACGCGGCGCATGGCGCCACGCTTCCGGCGGGCGAGGCGCAGACGCAGACGTCGTGTATCCGCTGTCACAGGTACGCAGGCCACCTAGTGCGTTGATTCACTCAACAGGCAGCCAGCCGGGATCTTGCCGATGACGAATGAGAGCGGCGAGCGCGGTACCGCTCCGGACCGGCGGCGGCAGCTGTATCGGCTTGGCGGGATCGCCGCTCTCGCCACCATCGGCGCCGTGGCCGCGGCTGCGCTGCTGACGAACATCTTCGAGCGGCGGCAGGAGGCGCGGAACCCGTTCTATCGGGTGGTGGAACTCACCGACACTACCGAGGACGCGAGCGTCTGGGGGAAAAACTTCCCCATCCACTACGACGCTTATCTGCGCACTACCGATCAGGTGCGCACGAGGCATGGAGGAAGTGAAGCGCTGCCGCAGACACCCACTGACGCCGATCCGCGGTCTGTCGTCGCCCAATCGAGACTGGAGCAGGACCCGCGGCTCCGTGAGTTCTGGGCAGGCTACCCCTTCTCCGAGGATTTCCGCGAGGAGCGCGGGCACGCCTACATGCTGGAAGACCAGCTCTTCACCCGCCGCCAGCTCGTGGCTGACCAGCCGGGCACGTGCCTCAACTGCCATGCCTCGACGTACGTCGCCTATCTCCGCCTGGGCGGCGGCGATATCGTGGAGGGATTCACGCGGCTGAACCGGATGCCGTATCCGGAGGCCAGGCAGCACGTGCGGCACCCGATCACCTGCGTGGACTGTCATGACTCGCAAACGATGCAGTTGCGCGTCACCCGCCCCGCCTTCATGGAAGGGATGCGAGCTCTGCGGGCCAGCGAGGGCATACAGAACTACGACGTGAACAGGGACGCGACGCGACAGGAGATGCGAACGTTCGTCTGCGGGCAGTGCCACGTGGAGTACTACTTCCAGGGACCTGAGAAGCGGCTGGTCTACCCATGGGCGAAAGGCCTGAGCGCGGACAGCATCCTCGCGTACTACGACTCGACCGGGTTCGCCGACTGGACGCACGGCATCAGCGGCGCACGGGTCCTGAAGGCGCAGCACCCGGAGTTCGAGATGTACAACCAGGGGATCCACGCCCGGGCGGGGGTCGCCTGCGCCGACTGCCACATGCCTTACCAGCGTGTCGGCGCCATGAAAGTGAGCGATCACTGGGTGCGCAGCCCGCTGCTGAACATCAATCGCGCCTGCCAGACGTGCCATCGCTGGTCGGAGGAGGAGCTGCTTTTCCGCGCGGAGACGATCCAGGATCGCACGTTCGAGCTGCGCAACATCGCCATAGACGCAGTGCTCCGCCTCACGCACGACATCGCAGCGCTGGCCCGCTCTGACAGCACGCACGCCGCGCTCGCGCGCGCTCGCGACTTTCAGAGACGCGCACAGTTCTTCGCCGACTTCGTGGAAGCCGAGAACTCGATGGGATTCCATGCGGATCAGGAAACGGCACGCGTCCTTGGGCGCGCGATCGACTACGCAAGACGCGGGCAGATCGTTCTCGCCGGAGGCGATCCAGGTGTGTACCGCCCGATACTGCCTCACGGACCAGCGTCGGAAGCTGCGCCAGTAACGCCGTAGCGATCTGGCGGCACGGCCTGTGCGCCCGCTCAGGCCATCTGGAGGACGAATGTCGAACTCGATCGGACGCTACCGTACGCGCTTTCTCGTCACGACAGCGGCGGTAGCCGCTGCGCTGTGTCTGTCGCTCGCGCCGCGGGCCGCGGATGCGCAGTACTTCGGCAGGAACAAGGTCAATTACGAACAATTTGACTTCCGCATACTGAAGGCGCCGCGGTTCGACGTCTATTTCTATCCAGCTGAATCGCTCGCCACCGCCGATGCGGCCCGGATGCTCGAGCGGTGGTACGAACGGTTCAGCCCCTTCCTGAATCACACTTTCGATCGCCGGTCTGTGATCCTCTTCGCAGACCAGGCCGATTTCCAGCAGAACAACGTGGTGGACATCGAGAGCGAGGGGACAGGCGGCGTCACTGAAGGGTTCAGAGAGCGGGTCGTGCTCCCCTTGACGGGAGTCTACGCCGACAACCACCACGTGCTCGGGCACGAGCTGGTGCACGTGTTCCAGTACGACATGTCGAACAGGCAGGCGGCGTCCGGCGGCGAGGGCGCACCGGGAGGCGGCACTACGGCGCGCGGCGGCGGACTGGGACTCCACGCACTCCCGCTGTGGTTCATAGAGGGAATGGCCGAGTACCTGTCAGCGGGGCGGAACGACCCGAACACGGCGATGTGGCTGCGGGATGCCGTCCGGCGCGACGACTTCCCCACTATCCGGCAGCTGACCACTGACACCCGCTACTTCCCCTACCGCTACGGACAAGCGCTGTGGGCCTACATCGGCGGACGGTATGGAGACGCTGCGGTGACGCAGGTCTTCCGCGCCGCGCTGCGGGCGGGCGTGGAGCCGGCAATCCGCACTGTGCTTCGAACCACGGCCGATTCACTCTCGGCAGACTGGGCGGCGGCGACGCGCGCTGCCTACGAACCGGCTCTGGCCGGCCGCACTCCACCGGAAAGTCTGGGCACGAGGCTCGTGATCCAGCGAACACGCCGAGGCGGAGAGTACAACATCGCACCCGCGTTAAGCCCCGATGGCAGGCACGTCGCGTTCTTCTCCAGCCGTGGTCTCTTCGCGATGCGGATCCACATCGCCGATGCCGAGAGCGGCAGGATCATCAGAGAACTCGGCAGCCTGAACACGCCCAGTCACTACGACGCCCTCAGCTTCCTCAGTTCCCCGGGTTCGTGGTCGCCAGACGGGCGACGCCTGGCATATGTGGTGTACCGCCGCGGCGATCAGGTCATCGACCTGTACGACATGCAGACCGGACGCACCGAGCGCACTGTCACAGCTCCCGGGGTGGGGGCGGCGCTCGACCCGGCGTGGAGTCCCGATGGCCGCTACATAGCATTCAGCGGCCTCGCTGGCGGGATCAGCGACCTCTACCTGTACGATCTCACGACCGGCACGACAGAGCAGCTGACGACCGGGAGGAACGCGGAGATCCAGCCAGCGTGGTCGCCCGACGGGCGCACGCTCGTCTTCGCGACCGATCGCGGAGACCAGACCAGCTTCGACGACATGATTTTCGGACCGATGCGACTGGCGACGATCGACATCGCCACGCGTGAGATCAGGCTGCTGCCCTCTCCCCAGGGCGGAAAGGCGATCAACCCGCAGTACTCCGCAGATGGCGGCAGCATCTTCTTCGTCTCCGATGGCGATGGTATTCCGGACATCTACCGGCACGATCTCGCCGCCGGGACCGTGTCGCGGATCACCCGCGTCGCGACCGGGGTGAGCGGGATCACCTCCCTCTCCCCCGCTATATCCGTCGCTCGGCAGACGGGCCGCCTCGTGTTCTCGCTGTTCCGCGGCCAGGGGTACGACATCGTGCGTCTCGACCCGGCCGAGCTCGTCGGCACGGTGGTAAGCGACGTACAGCCGGGACTCGCAGCGGCCGGTGTACTCCCGCCGATGCCGCCAGCAACCCCCAGCAGGATAGAGCGGTACCTCGCTGACGCGACGACAGGGCTGCCGCCGGCCGGCGAAACCTATGACGTGGTGCCTTACCGCGTTGCGCTCAAGCTCGACTACGTGGCCCCACCGACTGTCGGCGTTTCCTTCGGCGGTCCGTTCGGTACGCAGGTCGGTGGCGGAATAGCGGCGAGCTTCAGCGATCAACTCGGCAACCACAACGTCCTCGGCATTCTGCAAGCGCAGGGCGAGCTCAAGGACATCGGCGGCCAGGTGGCCTACCTCAACTCCCGACGGCGGTGGAACTACGGCGCGGTAGCCGGACGCGTGCCGTACATCTCAGGCTTCAGCTTCTATCAGCAGGGAGAGAACGCGGTCATCTACAATCAGGTGATCCAGCGGGTGTACTACAACGAAGCGGGTGCGTTCGCCCAGTACCCGTTCTCACCCACAAGACGTCTCGAGTTGTCCGCAAGCATAACGCGGCTGAGCTACGACGTTCAAATCGATCAGTACGCGCTTGATCAGGCAGGCCAAATCCTGGCCCACCAGCGGATCGACGGGCTGGCGCCGGATCCGCTGACGTACACGCAGGCGGTCGCGGCGTTCGTGGGTGACTACTCGTACTTCGGGCTGACCTCTCCGATCGCCGGAGGGCGATACCGCTTCCAGGTCTCGCCTACGATGGGCGCGCTCACCTACACCACGAGTCTTGCCGACTATCGGCGATACCTGTTCGCTCGCCCTGTGACCTTCGCTGCGCGCCTCATGCAGTACGGCCGCTACGGCCGCGACGCCGAAGACTCCACCCGGCTCCTCCCGGTGTTCGTCGGCCAGCCGTGGTTCGTTCGGGGTTACGACCCCGCGGATTTCCGCTCGGAGGAATGCGCCACGCAGGGGGTCGGGGGTGCGCCAGCGAACGAGTGTCCGGTGTTCAACCGCCTGATCGGAAGCAGAATAGCCGTAGCCAACGCAGAGATCCGCATTCCGCTGCTGGGGCCGCTCGGCTTCGGTCTCATCGAGAGCCGCTTCCTGCCGCTCGAGATCTCGCCGTTCCTGGACATGGGGTGGGCATGGCGCACCGGTCAGTCACCGACTTTCCGGCTCGCAACGGGAGACGAGGCGCGCACCACGGCGGACCGCATTCCGGTATTCAGCACCGGTATCTCCGCGCGAACCAATCTGTTCGGGTACGCGGTGCTGGAGTTCTACTATGCGCATCCGTTCCAGCGACCTGACCGCGGAGCGCACTTCGGTTTCCAGATCGCTCCCGGGTGGTGAGCGAAAAGCAGGGACGCTAGCGGAACTCTTCCTGAATCGCGTCCAGGGCGGCTGTGCCAGGGCACAGCTGCTCGAACGGCAGGTCGGCGAGCGGTTGCTCGACCGTGCCCAGCGCGGCGTGCATGTCGATGCTCGCCGGATCGACGTACAGCAGTCCCGTCGCGACTTCGCCCGCATTCTCCCGCTCCCGCAGGTAACGCTGCACCGCGCCGCGGTCGGTCGGGTCGTAGTCTTCCGGTATCTTGCGGAAGCTGATTGTGCTGCCGTCGTGCATCTCCACCGACTGAACGGAGCCAGGCTCGTACGACGTGGTGATCTCCTCGGCGTGCGGAATGAAGTCCGCGAGGACCAGCGGCACGATCCGCTCGCGGGTCGCCTTGTAGCTCTTGGTCGACCCCTCGTGATCGTTGAACGCAACGCACGGTGAGATGATGTCCACCAGCGCGAAGCCGCGGTGCTGCAGGCCGGCCTTGAGTATCGGGACCAGCTGCGCCTTGTCACCGGAGAAGCTACGGGCGACGAAGGTCGCTCCGAGCGTCAGCGCCAGCGACACAGGATCGATGGGCGGCTGCCGATTCTCCTCGCCACGCTTGGACCTGGTTCCAACGTCGGCCGATGCGGAGAACTGGCCCTTGGTAAGGCCGTACACCCCGTTGTTCTCGATCAGGTACAGCATGTCCACGTTGCGTCTTATTCCGTGGCACAGCTGGCCCAGACCGATGGACAGCGAATCGCCGTCGCCCGAAACTCCGATGTAGATCAGGTCGCGGTTGCCGGCGTTCGCACCGGTGGCGATCGCAGGCATTCTTCCGTGCACTGCGTTGAAGCCGTGACTCTGCCCGACGAAGTAAGCCGTCGTCTTCGAGGAGCAGCCGATACCGCTCAGCTTGCCGACGCGGTGCGGTGGGATGCTCAGCTCGAACACGGTCTGCACGATCGCCGCCGTTATCGAATCGTGCCCGCACCCCGCGCACAGCGTGGACATCACGCCCTCGTAATCGCGCGAAGTGAGACCGAGCCGGTTCTTCGGCAGCGACGGGTGCCTGACTTTCGGTTTCGTGATCCAGGTCATGTTGCGTCCCCTGCTGTGCCCAGAGCTTCCAGCACGCCTCCAACGACGTCCTGCGCGCTCAGCGGCATGCCGCCGAATGTGCCAACCTGTTCCAGCCGCGTACGGGGGAACCCTGTCTCGAGCGCGAGCAGCGACGCGAGCTGGCCGTCGCGATTCTGCTCGACCACGAACACGCGCTCGTGTTCTCTCAGAAATGCGCTGATGTCGGCGTTGAACGGAAACGCACGCACGCGCATGTAATCCACCGCCACGCCGCGCGCGTCGAGCTTCTCGATCGCTTCCAGTACAGCGCGATGGCAGCCACCGACCGTGACGATCCCGACAGATGCACCCGGGACCGTGCGGATCTCCGGCGCCGGCAGATGCGTCACTGCAGATTCCATCTTGCGGCTGAGCCGTAGCATCACGTCGGCGTACTCGGCAGAGTCTTCGGTGTAGCCGCCAAACCTGTTGTGGCCGGAACCGCGCGTGAAGAATGCGCCCTTCGGATGGACGCCGGGAAGCGTCCGGGCCGCTACGCCATCGCCATCGACGTCCAGATAACGGTGGAAGCGCTCCAGTCGCTCCAGCTCCTCCGCGCCCAGCACCTTGCCGCGATCAGGCCTGTAGGAGTCGTCCCACTTGAGGCGCGGCACCATCCAGTCATTCATCCCGATGTCGAGGTCCGACAGCACGAACACGGGTGTCTGGAACCGCTCGGAGATATCGAAAGCCGCCACTGCCAGGTCGAAGCACTCGCCGGGATCGCAGGGAAAGAGCAGGATATGCTTCGTGTCACCGTGCGAGGCGTAGGCGCACAGCAGCAGATCGCTCTGCTGAGTGCGCGTGGGCATCCCCGTGGACGGCCCGGTCCGTTGAACGTCGAAAATCACGGTCGGCACTTCGGCATAGTAGGCGAGCCCGATGAACTCGCTCATCAGGGAGATGCCCGGTCCGCTGGTGGACGTGAATGCGCGAGCCCCGACCCAGTTCGCTCCGACGACCATTCCCACGGCCGCGAGCTCATCCTCTGCCTGTATGACCGCGACGCGACCGCGACCCGTCTCGGGATCGCGGCGCAGCTTGCGCGCGAACTTCTGGAATGCGTCGATCATCGACGTGGACGGCGTGATCGGATACCACGCGGCGACAGTCGCTCCGGCATAGACGCAGCCGAGCGCGGCGGCCGTGTTGCCGTCGATGAGAATCGAGTCCGCGGTGGCGTTCATCCGCTCCAGGTGTATCGTCAGCGGACAGTCGAAATGCTCGCGGGCGTACTCGTAGCCCAGGCGGACGGCCAGGAAGTTCGAGTCCAGCAGGGCCTTCTTCCTGGCGTACGTCTGCCCCAGCAGCTCACGGATGATGTCGAGGTCAATCTCGAGGAACGCCGCCAGTGCCCCTGCATAGGCGACGTTCTTCATCAGGATCCGCTCACGCGAACCGGCAAAGTTCTCCGTGCACAGCCGGGCGAGCGGTACGCCGAGAAGCTGGACGTCCTCGCGCGCAAGAGCCCGGGGCAACGGCCAGCTCGAGTCGTGCAGCAGCCAGCCGCCGGCGCGAACCTCGGCGAGATCGCGGGCGTACGTCGCCGGATTCATTGCAACCAGCAGATCGAAATCAGGAGTGCGCGCTGTATGGCCGTCGCGATTGACCCTGATCTCGTACCACGTTGGCAGCCCCTGGATGTTCGACGGAAAGAGGTTCTTCCCCGAGACCGGAACGCCCATGCGGAAGATCGCCTTGCGGATCAGATCGTTCGCGCTGGACGAGCCTGTCCCGTTCGGCGTCGCGATCTTGAAGGCAAAATCGTTGACTCTGCTCGCAATCTCGCCGCTCTGATCGGAATCGAGGAGATGCTGCGCTTCCCGCGCTTCCGCTATCATGTCGCTCCCACCGCGGCCGCCGGAGGTCCGCTCCTCCTCGCGCTCGACCCGTTGCCATCCGCCAGGAGCGGCAGCGGTCCGCGCGGCAGGTGCCTGCCACCGGGAACCAGCCCGGCGTAGGGGATCAGCAGGTCGAACTCGCGCATGTCCCACGCTGCGGTCGGGCAGCGCTCCGCGCACAGTCCGCAATGGATGCACAGATCCTCGTCCTTGATCATCAGTCGCGCGGTCTGCGGCAGCGGGCCAGACGCGAACAGCGGCTGGTCGGGATTTATTGCCGGGGCCGTGAGCCGCGCCCGGACGTCCTCCTCTTCCCCGTCCGGCGTGATCGTCAGACAGTTGACCGGACACACATCGACACACGCATCGCACTCGATGCACAGTGCGTCGGTGAAGTGCGTCTCGACATCGCAGTTGAGACACCGCTCCGCCTCACGCAGCGTCTGCTCGAGGTCGAAACCGAGCTCGACCTCCTCGTCGAGGTTTCGCAGCCGGACCGACAGCTCCTTATGCCGCATCCGAGCGCGCTGCGCGGCATCGTAGTCGTTGCTGTAGCTCCACTCGTGCAGCCCCATCTTCTGGCTTACGAGATTCATGCCCCACTGCGGCCTGTCGGTGAGCGACTGCTGCTGGCAGTACTGGTGGATCGAGATCGCGGCTTGATGCCCGTGCTCGACCGCCCAGATGATGTTCTCCGGACCCCAGGCGGCGTCACCGCCCATGAACACTCCCGGACGAGTGGTCTGGAAGGTGGCGCGATCGACGATGGGATTGCCCCACTTGTCGCTTTCGAGCCCGATGTCCTTCTCGATCCAGGGGAATGCCGCCTCCTGGCCGATCGCCAGGATCACGGCATCACATGGAATCACGACTGTCTCCAGCGTGCGACTCACGTCCTTTCCGTTCGCGTCCTTGCTCCACTCGACGACGTCGAACTCCATCCCCGTGAGCACACCGTTCTCGACGATGAAGCGCTTCGGCGCGTGGTTCTCGACTATCTCGACGTGCTCCTCCTCGGCGTCTTCCAGCTCCCATGGCGAGGCCTTGAAGTAGGGGCGGGAGCGGCGAGCCATCACCTTCACGTCAGTACCGCCGAGTCGCTTGGCCGAGCGGCAGCAATCCATGGCAGTGTTGCCAACGCCGATCACCAGCACGCGCGGCTCTATCGAGTCGATGTGACCGAAGGCGATGGACTGGAGCCAGTCTATCCCGATGTAGATCTTGTCGGTGTCGTGGCGGCCGGGCAGCTCCAGCTCCTTGCCGCGCGGGGCGCCCGAGCCGATAAAGACCGCGTCCCACTTCTCGTCCAGCACGGCTTTGAGGCTCGTGACCGGGTGGTCGGTGCGCAGGTCCACACCCATATCGAGGATGACGTCTATCTCCTCGTTGAGCACACGAGGCGGGAGGCGGAATCGCGGAATGTTGTTCCACATGAGGCCGCCGGCGCGCCCATGCTTCTCGTACATCGTGATGGCGTAGCCGAGCGGCATGAGATCGTTGGCGACTGTCAGCGATGCCGGTCCCGCGCCGATGCAGAGGATACGCTTGCCGTTCTTCGCCTCAGGGATCACCGGGAGGTGCGCGCGCATGACGTCGTCGTCGCGCATGTCCGAGGCGACGCGCTTCAGCCGGCAGATCGCGACCGGCTCCCCGTCCACTCTCGTCCTGCGGCACGCGGGCTCGCATGGGCGGTCGCAGGTGCGGCCGAGAATCCCCGGAAAGACGTTCGACTCCCTGTTCAGGAGGTACGCCTCGGTATACCGCCCCTGTGCCACCAGGCGGATATACTCCGGGACGTTGGTGTGGGCTGGACAAGCCCATTGGCAGTCGACGACCCGGTGGTAATAAGCCGGATCGGATACGTTAGTGGGTCGCATAACCGGTTGCCGTTGCAATATACGGGTACACCACACGGCCAGCATAAGTTTTCTGCTGGAAAC
>CAZOAT010000013.1:10960-45501 GCA_964577965.1 uncultured Gemmatimonadaceae bacterium
AGGCAGGTTGCGCCGCACGACCCCGGCGGCCCAACGTTGAGTTACCGCCGGAGAGGAGAAAGGCTCAGACAGTGTCACCTTCCGAACCCGTGCCCGTTTCGATCGACCTTCGCTCAGACACGGTAACCAGACCGTCGCCCGCGATGCGCGCCGCGATGTCCGAAGCCGAGGTCGGCGACGATCAGTTCGGCGAGGATCCGACTGTCAACCTTCTGCAGGATCGGGTGGCGGCGCTGCTCGGGAAGGAGCGCGCGCTCTGGCTTCCCAGCGGCACGATGGCCAACCAGGTCGCGCTCCGCACGCTCACGACGCCCGGCGACGACGTGATACTGAGCCGGGAGAGCCATCTCGTGCTGCACGAGACAGGTGGAGCAGCTGCCAACTCTGGCGTGCAGCTGACCGAAGTCGGCGAAGGAGGTGTGTTCACCGCGGAGCAGATGCTGCTCGCGCTGAAGCCGCGCGGCCACATCATCTATCCACCGACGACGCTGGTCGCCGTGGAGAACACCCACAACCGCGCCGGCGGCGTGATTTTTCCTCAGGCGGACGCAGCCGGTATCTGCGAGGACGCCCGGGCCATGGGGGTCCCCAGTTATCTCGACGGCGCGCGTTTGTGGAACGCCGCCGTAGCGAGCGACCAGACACCGGGGCAGCTGGCAAAGCCATTCGACCTCGTTTCGGTCGCGCTGTCCAAGGGTCTGGGCGCGCCTGCAGGGTCGCTGCTGGCGGGAACCGAAGAAGTCATTCGCAGAGCGATACGGTTCCGGAGGATGTTCGGTGGCGCAATGCGGCAGGTCGGCATCCTCGCTGCCGCGGGTGCCTACGCCATAGAGCATAACTACGACCGGCTTGCAGAGGACCACGCCAACGCGCAGCTCCTCGCCGCGCGACTCGCGGAGTGCGAGCACATCGACGTGAGCCCGTCCGCCGTCCGCACCAACATCCTGATGATGCATCTGCGCGAGCGTGCTCCGGACGCCGCTACCGTGGTGGAGGGGGTCCGTCAACGCAGTGTGCTCGCGTTCGCATTCGGACCACGAACGATCCGCCTCGTCACTCACATGGACGTGAGCGCCGCGCAGTGCGCAGAGGCCGGCGACATCCTCGTGGACGTGGTGATGAGTGGCGTCAGCTGAAGCCGGGCGCGGCGCAGCGACGCAGATCGGCAGCATTCCAGCGTTTGCAATCACCGGTGCGTCCAGTGGAATAGGAGAAGCGTGCGCCCTCCGCCTCGCCGAGCTGGGATACCGCGTGTTCGCCGGCGTCAGAAGCGACGACGCTGCCGACCGCCTCCGCGGCAGAGCGTCCGGGCTTCTCACCCCGGTACACCTCGACGTCGGCAACGCGGAATCAATACGATCCGCGAGGAAGATCATTGCCGACGCAACCGGGGGCACCGGTCTGGACGGGCTGGTCAACAATGCGGGCATCGCCGTCGCGGGGCCGCTCGAGTTCCTGCCCCTCGACGCGCTCAGAGAGCAGCTGGAGACCAACGTCGTCGGCCAGGTAGCCGTGACACAGGCGATGCTGCCGTTGCTGCGCACCGCGCGCGGGCGGATCGTCAACATGGGTTCCATTTCGGGCCGTGTCGCGCTGCCGTTCGTGGGTCCCTACACAGCGTCCAAGTTCGCCCTCGAAGCGCTGACCGATTCCCTGCGGGTCGAGCTGCGTCCCTGGGGGATGCACGTTGCGATTGTCGAGCCGGGTGTGATCGCGACTCCGATCTGGAAGCGCTCGCTGGCTGCGTTCGATTCGATGCTCGAAAAGATGCCACCGCAGATGCTCGATCTGTACGGGCCCGCGATGCGCGTCGTCAGGTCGCGGGTGAGTCGCCTGCCCGGAGCTTCGACTGAGGGCGTCGTGCACGCTGTGGTGCACGCACTCACTGCACGCCGGCCGCGTGCACGGTATCTGATCGGGATCGACGCCCGCGCACGGTTGATCCTGAACTGGATTCCCTGGAGGCTGCGCGACGGGGTTGTCGCGCGGGCGATGCGTTAGCCGGCCAGATCGTCCGTAAGGCCGGTCACGGCGGGGGCGCGTGCGTTGCGCCGCCCGGCCCACGCGATTGCGAAGGCCATGACGAGCGGGGCCAGTCGCTCGAGCCAGTCGCCGGGCTGGTCGGGGAGCAGGTAGAAGACCACAGTCAATCCAAAGCCGGCAACGATCGACAGCAGTACCGCCTTCCCTGCGAGCTCGTGCCCCCGCAGTCGCAGTATCAGCACCGGGCCAAACGCGGAGCCGAGCGCGTGCCACGCGAACAGCACCCGCGAGAAGATCGTCGCCGGCGCGGCGATCGCGAGCGTCATCGCGATCAGACTCACCCCTACCACGACCACCCGGCTGTGCAGCAGTCCGTAGCGGTGAGCCCGGCCCGGCACTCCCCGCGTACCGTGCAGATCCACCGATACGGACGAAGCTGCGACCAGCAGCTGGCTGTCGGCCGTTGACATTATCGCGGAGAGAACCGCCGCGACCATTATTCCCGCCACGACCGGCGGCAGCATGCTGTTGGCCGCGTGGAAGAACACCTGCTCTCCGTCGGGAACCGCACCCCACAGCACGCGCGCACTGAGGCCAAGCAGCAGCATCCCCGAGTAGATGATCGCTGCCCATCCGATCGCGATCACCCTGCCCCGCCTGAGAGCGGTCGAGTCGCGCAGCGCCATGAACCTGTTCACCACATGGGGCTGGCCAGGATAACCGAGGCCGATTCCCATCGTACCGAGGACGAACGCGATTCCGAGCACGCCGGTATACCCGCGCGTCATGGTGAGCCCGTCTGGACCCGCGACTGCACGCAGCCCGTGCAGCAGCTCGCCAAAGCCGCCCACCTGCACCAGCGCCACTACCGGCAGGAACAGGGCGGCGGCAGCCATCAACAACCCCTGCAGGGTGTCGGTGACACTCACCGCCCAGAACCCGCCAAGCAGCGTGTACAGCAGAATGACGCCAACCCCGATGGCTATGCTGGTCGCAGTGGAGATGCCGAACGACGCCGCAAACGCGTTACCCGCGGCCTGGAACTGTGACGCTATGTAGAACAGGAAGGCGAAGAGAATGGCGGCTGAGCAGGTGCGGACGATCGTGACGCGCAGCGGGTCGTCACGATCGCCAGCTATGAAGTCCGTCAGCGTGAGCGCTCCGGTCGCGCGACTCATGCGCATGAGGCGCGGGCCGACCCACAGCCAGTTGATGAGAAATCCGGACACGGTCGCCGGAAACAGCCACAGCGCCGACAGTCCCCAGCTGTAGGCCGCACCGCTGACGCCAAGCAGTGTCCATGCGGAGGAGGAGCTCGCCGAGGCGCTGATCGCCGCCACCCACGAGCCCAGCCGCCTGCCACCGAGAAAGAAGTCGCTGTCGTCGCGCGTCCGGCGGCTTGCCCAGAGGCCGATCGCCACCACCGCGGCGTTGTAGAAGACGAGAGTGAGGAAGATCGCGTACGTGCGGGACACGGCGCATCAATGTAGTAGTTTCCATCCCATGGTTTTCGGCTTCCTCAAGCAGCGCCGCAGGCAGCAGTTACGGGCCACACCCTTCCCCGACACGCGACGGCGGATCGTGGAGCGCAACGTTCCGCTGTTCCGTCGCCTCCCCGCGGAGGATCAGGCGGAGCTGCTCGGCCACGTTCAGGTGTTCCTTGCCGAGAAGCGGTTCGAGGGATGCGGCGGGCTGGAGCTCACCGACGAGATGCGTGTCACGATCGCGGCGCAGGCATGCCTGCTGCTGCTGCACCGTCCGACCGACTACTTCCCCAACCTCACGTCGATCCTGCTCTACCCCAGCGAGTACACCGAGCACTCGGTGCGGCGAATCGACGGCGACATCTGGGAGGAGGGACCGGAGGAGCGGCTTGGTCACACAGCCCACCGGCTGCGGGCGATGGTGCTGGCTTGGGACGCAGTAAAGCGCGCTACGGACAATCCGGGCGCCGGGAATCTCGTGATCCACGAGTTCGCGCATCAGCTCGATTTCGAGAATCATGGCACCGACGGAATGCCCGATCTCCGCACTGCCGCCGAGAGTGCTGAGTGGGCGCAGCTTATAAATGAAGAGCTGCATGCGCTGCGCCGGGCACAGGCCACGGGTACACCAACGGTGCTGGACACGTACGGCGCACAGAACCACGCAGAGTTCTTCGCGGTTGCGACCGAGGCCTTCTTCCAGCGGCCGCGGGCGCTGCGCACTCAGCATCCGCACCTGTACCACGCACTGCAGCGGTATTTCAGGCAGGATCCGGCGAGCCACTATGCCGAGCCCGCGACCGCATGGCTGATCTGACCGCACGCCACGCGGGCACGGCCCGTCGTCTCGCGTGAGGCACCCCTGGCCGGGATCAGTGTACGTACTGCAAATCCTTCGCACGAGATGGAGCACACGATGAAGAGAGCTGTCCGGCCTGCTGCCGCCCTGGTCGCCGTACTGCTTGCCGCGCCGGCGTTGTACGGCTGTGGCACACCCGCGGCTGCGCACGTGATGGAGCTGCCAGGACCGATGACCGATACGCACGAGCTGGTTCCGGCACCGCGTTCGGTGTCGCTCAGCGCAACGGACAGCTTCGTCATCCTCCCTCAGACCGTGATCAGAATCCCGTCGGAGGGCGACAGCGTCGGAATGGTCGCGCGGCATCTCGCGGAGCTGCTGGGACGCGGAACTGGCGGCAGTCCGCTCCGGGTCAGCGTGGGTAGCGGAGATCCCCGTGACGCCATTGCACTCCGCCTGGCCGCAGCCGGCACTATGCCGGCGGAAGGCTACGAGCTGTCGATCATGCCCGGCGGGATCTCGATCACAGGCGGCAGCGCAGCGGGGCTGTTCTACGGGACTCAGACGCTCCGCCAGCTGCTCCCGCCATCAGTGGAAACCGCCTCCGCCTCAGCTGACGCGAGGATGGCCGTGCCCGCGGGACGCATCGTGGACAGCCCCCGGTTCGAGTGGCGCGGCGCCATGCTGGATGTCTCGCGGCACTTCCTGCCGGCGGCCGACGTCAAGCGCTACATCGACCTCATGGCGCTGCACAAGCTCAACCGGCTCCACCTGCACCTGTCCGACGACCAGGGATGGCGGATCGAGATCAGATCGTGGCCGAACCTGACAGTACGCGGAGCCAGCACGCAGGTCGGGGGCGGGCCGGGCGGTTTCTACTCGCAGGCCGAGTACACAGACCTCGTTCGCTACGCGCACGACCGCTTCATCACGGTCGTGCCCGAGATAGACATGCCGGGACACACCAATGCCGCACTGGCATCCTACGCGGTGCTGAACTGCGACGGCGTCGCGCGTCCGCTTTACACCGGTACCCGGGTCGGCTTCAGCGCACTGTGCGTGCAGCGGGAGACTACGTACAAGTTCGTGGATGACGTCGTCCGCGAGATCGCCGCGCTCACACCCGGCCCGTACTTCCACATCGGCGGCGACGAGGTGGAACGACTCACGGCCGCTCAGTACCGCGGGTTCGTTGAGCGGGTCGAGAAGATCGTGCACTCCCACGGCAAGCGGATGATCGGCTGGGGCGAGATCGCGCCCGCCAACCTGAGCCCGACGACGATCGTGCAGCACTGGAAGCCGAATTCCAATCCGCGAGTCGCGGTGGCGCGAGGGTCGAAGGTGATAATGTCACCGGCCAACCGGATCTATCTCGACATGAAGTACGACTCGACCACGCGGCTCGGCCTCACCTGGGCAGCTGTGACTGAGATCTGGGACGCCTACGGCTGGGATCCCGCCACGTTCATCGCTGGGGTGCCGGAAGAGTCGATACTCGGCGTCGAAGGCCCGCTGTGGTCGGAGACAGTCGTGACTATTCGTGACTTCGAGTATCTCGCGTTCCCGCGTCTCGCAGCGGTAGCCGAGATAGGATGGACGCCGCAGGGACAGCGGAACTGGGACGACTTCAGGCGCAGACTTGGAGGTCAGGGACCGCGCTGGCGCGCACTTGGAATCAACTTCCACCGCTCGCCGCGGGTGCCCTGGCAGTAAACCGCACAGCTACATGCTGAACTCGCGGGCGAATGCGACGTCGAACGAGAAGGTCTTGGCCCGGCTGCGCGTCTCCAGCACGTCGGCCACGCGTCGCAGCCGCTCGGGGATCCCGAGGATCTTCTCCTGTGCGCGTTTCCCCATCTCGTCCAGCCCTTCGAGCTTGTCGATCGCCCAGAAGCGAATCTGCTCCTCGACAATCTTCAGGTAATCGCGCGGCCCATAGATCCCGGCCCGGCGGATGACATCGGCCATCTCGCGGAAGTGCGGCATGTTGACGCCCGGCATCTCAATTGAGGGCATGATCTCCGCGGCCGACGCGAGCGCGCGGTTGGGATCGCGCTCCAGCACTTCCTTGAAGATCGCCCGGTAGAACGTGTAGTGCCGTGCCTCTTCCTTGGCGACGTTGGCGAGGACGGTCCCGATCGTCGGCTCGTATTCCTTCGCCAGCGTTCCGGTGTTCGCGTGGCTTACCTGTGTCGCGCGCTCCTGGAGCGTGGTGTACACGAAAACCCTGTAAGGGTCCTTGTCCCACGAAGGCTCAAACCCTGCACGCAGGTACTCGAACTGCATCCGCTCGAGGACCGGATTGTCCAGAATTCTGCTGTCGCGCGCGTAGTCGTGGAGCACGGCGCCGTGGCGATCCTCCTCGGCGGTCCACAGGTTCGTCCACTTCGACCAGAACGTGTCGCCGCCCAGATAAGCGGCGAGCAGCCGGTGGAAGTGCGGCAGTCCTTCTTCCGTAAGGAGGTTCAACGCGAGGGCGACGCGGCCGGGAAGGCTGATACCCTCGGCCCGCTCGCGGAGCTCACGGAGGTGGCGGTCGGGGTCGGAATCCGGCGGCGGTGCCAGCAGCTCGCTCGGGAACCAGAGAATGCGTTTCGCCTCGTGGGCGACCATGAGGTCGTGCACGACCGGCTCCAGATCAGCCAGTACCTCGACCTTCGCATGCGTCTCCGGTTCCACGGTAGTCATCTGCTGGTTCTCTCCACTTTGGACTGAAAGCTAGTGAGCTTCACGCTGCGCGTATCGCGCCCGCGCCGGTTTGCATGCAGCCCGCGTACCGCCGCGCATATACGGATGTTCGCCAGCCACGCGGCCGGCCGCCTCATCGGCTGCTACGACCGCCACGTAAACGCTAGCGCTTCCTGCCGGGACGCCTGTGGCTCCGCATGGACCGCTGCGGTCTGGCGGGGGGCGCTTCAGCCTTCGGCACCGCCGCGCGCGTTGCCTGCCCAGCGGCTGTCTGCGTCGTCGCCCGCGCTTTCTTGGCCGTCGATCGCTTCCGATCGTCGGCGCGCTGCGCGCGCATGCTCGCGAGCCGCTGCGGCAGCGGGATCTCCAGTCGCTCCGCAGACTTCGGCGAGTAGTCGAAGTCGGGAACAGTGACCCGCAGCAGCGGTTGTCCCAGTGCGCGCTCGATCGCGTGCAGGTCGCCGAGCTCAGCCGGCGCCACGAAGGTGAACGCCTCGCCGGTAAGCTCCGCACGCGCGGTGCGTCCAACGCGATGGATGTAGTCGTCCGGCTTGTTGGGAACGTCGAAGTTCACGACGTGGCCGAGCGCCTCAACATCGATGCCGCGCGCGGCGATGTCGGTCGCCACGAGCACACGGAACGCGCCGTTCTTGAAACCGTCGAGTGCTTCCGTGCGCTGCGGCTGCGACCGGTTGCCGTGTATCCTGGCTGCGGGTATACCGCGTTTGTCGAGGTATTCCCAGAGACGATTGGCGCGGTGCTTCGTGCGTGTGAAGACGAGCGCCTCGTGCATCAGATCGCGCTCCAGCAGAGTGAGCAGGAGATCTGCCTTCCGCTCCTGCGGAACGACATACACCGCTTGCGTTATGCCGGTGGCCGGCGCCGACTTGCGCTCGAGATTGATGGTCACCGGATCACGCAGCATCTCGCGAGTCAGCTGCACGATCTCGAGTGGCATCGTCGCGCTGAAGAAGAGCGTCTGCCTGTTCGATGGCAGGTAGCGGAGCAGCCGCCTGATGTCCGGGAGGAATCCCATGTCGAGCATGCGGTCGGCTTCGTCGAGCACCAGATATTCGATTGTCTTCAGTTTGGCGTAGGGATATCTGAGGTGGTCAAGCAGGCGTCCGGGGGTCGCGACCAGCACATCGACACCGCTGCGAAACGCGTGCTCCTGCGGCCCCATGGCGACGCCGCCATACACGGAAGCTGCCGTGATCGGGGTGTGCACCGCGAGCTCCTCCAGTTCTGCGAGGATCTGTGCCGCGAGCTCGCGGGTGGGAGTGACGACCAGCGCGCGGGTAGTGCCGCGGGGCTGATCCATCAGATGATGGAGGATCGGCAGCAGGAACGCCGCGGTCTTGCCGCTGCCCGTCATCGCGCAAGCGAGAACGTCACGCCCGGCAAGGCCGGCGGGGATCGCGTCGTCCTGGATGGGAGTGGGGCGTTTGAAGCCGAGTTCCTTGACGCCTTTGAGGAGCGCTGCGTTGAGCTTGAGTTTTCCGAAGGGCATCTGCTGAAGTTAGTCGGATGCCGGGTTGGGGCCGGGAGTCATCGCAAATGGGGTGGCGAGCCGCCGTCGTCCCTGACATAGTTCTGCCTCCACCCGGCGCCCCGCACGAGCATGACGGGGTAACGGACGAGATCGTCCCTCGCGCACAGTCCTCCAAGCGGAAGAAATGACAAAGCGGCTCGTCTGGGGCGCAGAGGTGGCGGCGCTTGCCGCGCTGTACGTGATTGCGGCGCGGTTCGGCCTCGCGCTCGACGCAGTCGCCGGCTTTGCCACGCTGGTATGGGCCCCGACGGGAATCGCGATCGCCGCACTGCTCATGCGCGGCTACCGCCTCTGGCCCGGAGTGGCTCTGGGAGCAATGATTGCCAACCTCTGGGCAGGTGCCCCGGCTGGCGCGGCGCTCGGTATCGCGCTCGGCAACACGCTCGAGGCAGTCATCGCGACATATGTGCTGCGGCAGGTCCCGGGGTTCCGCGCTTCGCTGGAGCGGCTGGTGGACGTGCTCGCGTTCATCTCTCTGGCCGCGATGCTGAGCACGGTCATCAGCGCGACGATTGGAACGACCACGCTCCGCCTCTTCGGCATCATCACCGTTGCCGAGACAGCGGCCGCGTGGCGGACGTGGTGGCTCGGCGACATGATCGGTGCGCTGGTGGTCGCCCCCGTGATTCTGGTGTGGGGCTCGACACAGCGGGCGCTGCCGGATCCGCGACGGCTGCTGGAGATGCTGGTGCTGGCCGGGACCGTGATCACGGTCAGCCTGCTGGTCTTCACTTTCCCGGTGGAGCCTGGCACCCAGGGTCTGCAGGCCTACCTGCTTTTCCCGCCTCTGATATGGGCCTCGCTCCGGTTCGGAGAGCGTGGTGCGGTCACTTCGACCTTCGCTGCATCGGCCATCGCTGTGTGGGGCACCGTCGGGGGAGGCGGTGCGTTCGCCGCCGCGACGCTGTACGAGAGCCTGCAGGAACTACAGATCTTCATGGGCGTTACCGCGACAACCTTCCTGCTGCTCGGAGCATCGATGTCGGAGCGCAGGCGCGCGCACCACGAGCTCCGCCTTGCCAGGGAGACTGCAGAGTCAGCCAACCGGGCCAAGGTCGAGTTCCTCGCGGTCGTCAGTCACGAGCTGCGCACTCCACTGAATGCGATAAGCGGCTACGGTGAGATGCTCACGATGGAACTGTCGGGACCGCTCTCGACTCAGCAGAAGGATGCGGTCGTCCGAATTCAGAGGAACGCGGAGCATCTTCTCACTCTCATCGAGGAAGTCCTCAGCTTTGCTCGCAACGAGGCGGGGCGACTGCGCTTTGCCACGACCAGTGTCTGCGTCCGCTCGGCGCTTGCAGAGCTCGAGCCGCTGGTGGGTGCGGAGCTGCAGAAGAAGGAGCTGCGGTTTCTCCAGGAACTGCCGGCGAAGGATCTCCGCGTGCACGCCGACCCTGAGAAGCTCCGCCAGATACTTCTCAACCTCGTCGGCAACGCCATCAAATTCACGCCGCCGGGAGGTCAGATATCGGTTGGAGCAGCGCGGGAGAGCGATGTTGCGCGCATCTGGGTGTCCGATACGGGCGTCGGAATTCCGCACGACAAGCTGACGCGGGTATTCGAGCCGTTCTATCAGGTCGAAGGCGGCTCAACCCGGCGATACCCCGGGTTCGGCCTGGGGCTGGCAATTGCGCTCGATTTCGCACGGGCCATGGATGGCGACATGCGCATCGACAGTTCACCAGGAGGCGGGACCACTGTATCGGTGATGCTCCCCCTTGCAGCTTCAGCCAGCGCCGCGCCGGCGGCCCCAGCGGATATCACCGACACCACCACTGCCTCCGCTCCGCCCGCCCCCGCTATTCTCCCGTGACCGGCGCGCGCGCCCGACGTGAGAGCTTTGCGTTGTACACGAGGAGGCTGAGTAGCTGCGCTGACAGGAGAGCGACGTGTGTGGCCTCGAGGCCCGCGATCTCGTATGCGATGAAAAGCTCATCCACGAGAATGAACGCGGCCCACAGCCCGAGACCGCCCGCGAACGCGGCGTTCGCCAGGTTCACATCGGGCACTCCCCCGCCCCGCCATGCTGCGAACGCGCGCCAGAAAAGGCCTGCCACCGCGGCCTGCCACAACAGCACTCCGATGTACAGGAGCGCGACAGCTGCCGCAGGGACGGCGTAGATGCTGGTCACCCGCTCGACGAGCGCATAATTGCCCGACACGAACCTGACCGTCTCGGGAACGACGGCCATCGCTTTCAGCCCGTCAGTGACATTGCTCGCGAGCACGATCGTGAAGTACGATCCCCAGAAGAGGAGCAGGCCGCGCTTGATGAGGAGGTCTACAGTCATTCGATAGGAGCGGAATGGTGTTGTACTGGACGCCGCTGAACGTGACCGGTGGCAGCGGATGCGCTAACCTACGGTGAAACCATTCGACCGGGAACGATGACTACACGCGAACACGGCCCACTCTCAGGTCTGCATCACGTGACCGCCGTCACAGGCGAAGCGAGATCCAACCTGAGCTTCTACACAGAGCGGCTGGGAATGAGGCTGGTCAAGAAGACCGTCAACCAGGACGACACGTCCGCGTATCACCTGTTCTATGCCGATGCCGAGGGGAACCCCGGCACCGATCTCACCTTCTTCGACTGGCCCGACACCCGGCCGCGCCGCCATGGACCAGGCGCCATAGGGAGTACGGCACTGCGGGTCGGAAGCGAGGACTCACTGCAGTGGTGGGCCGCGCGACTCGACGAGAGCGGCGTCCAGCGCGAGGAGGTCGTGGAGCGCGCCGGCAGAGCAACGTTGCGATTTCACGACCCCGAGGAACAGACAATCACGCTCGTGAACGACGGCGGTGAGCCAGGCGGAGTTCCATGGAAGGAGTCGCCGGTTCCGGCGGAGCACGCGATCCGCGGACTTGGCCCCATTACGCTGACCGAAGCAATGCTGAATCCAACGGGTCAGTTCCTGACTTCGGTTCTCGGATTCCGGGAGGCGGGCCGCTACACCGACCGCATCGGGAGTGGCGAGAATGAAGCAGTCGCCGATGTGACTGTATTCGAGACGGGCCCGGGCGGCGCGGGCGCGGAAGTGCATGTTGCCGTCGTCGGACGAATCGCCCGCGGCCTGGTAGGCCGCGGAGGTGTTCACCATGTGGCGTTCCGCACACCGGACGACGACCATCATGTTGCGTGGCACCGCCACCTTTCATCGCTCGGAGTCGGCGTGACGCCGGTGATCGACCGCTTCTACTTCCGGTCGTTGTACTTCCGCGAGCCGGGTGGCGTGCTGTTCGAGATCGCTACGGACGGCCCCGGCTTCACCGCTGACGAGCCGAGTGAGTCGCTGGGCCAGCAGCTCGCGCTCCCGCCGTTCCTCGAGCCGCAACGCGATCAGATCGAAGCGGGTCTCGTTCCGCTCCCATGAACCGTGAGCCAATGACAGGTCCAGTGCATGACCCCGTTGCTCGGGAGAGTGGACGCGCCGGGCGCGTGGCGACCACAGATCAGCTCCGCGCTGCCCGAGCGCTGTCCGTCCTGCTCGATACGGCGCTCCGCATACCGGGCACGCGGATCCGCTTCGGTCTCGATCCGATGCTGGGACTCGTGCCCGGCCTCGGCGACGTGGCAGGAGCAGCCATGGCGGGATACGTCGTGATTATCGCCTCGCGCCTCGGCGCACCGACTCCCGTGCTGCTGAGAATGCTGGCGAACGTCGGGGTGGATACGGTGCTCGGGGCCGTTCCATTTCTCGGCGACGCTTTCGACGTGGCGTGGAAGGCGAATGTGCGGAATCTCGCGCTCCTGGACCGGTATGTGGAGGCGCCCGGCACGACGCGCCGTGCGAGCACGCTGGTGGTAGTCGGCATTCTGGTCGCTGTTGGATTACTCGCGGCAGGCGCGGTGCTGCTCACCGTGCTCGTGTTCCGTGCGCTGCTGACGACGCTGGGGTGAACGCAGTGAGCGGTGAGCCGCCCCGCCGGAACGAAGATGAAAATCTTGGCGAGTTTCTCGCAAAGCGCGCGCGGCGAACCAGCGACGGGTGGCTTGCCATCATCGCGGGGAGTGGATTGATCATCGCTGTGGGAAGCGTACTGCTCGCCGGAGCGTGGGTGCTGCTGTCAGCGGTTGCGCTGTGCCTCGTCGCCTTCGGAGCGTGGGGCATCAGCGATCGCGAGCTGAATGAGCGGGAGCACGCTGGTCGTGCGGGGAGTATCAGGGCGCTGCGCCTGGCGCGCGGACTTGCTGCCGTCATGGGCGGCCTGGCTGCGCTTGCCCTGCTCTTCACCGTGCTTGCGCTCACACTCGGCACGTGGATCAGCTGACCTCAGAACCCGCCGGATGATTCGTATTTCCCGGACGGCGCACGGCTGCAGAGAGCCGCTCCGCCCGAGTGCCCTGAGCCATTGCACGCCCGGCCCGGAAGCTTACGTTCCAATCACATCCCATGACTGACATCGCCTACCGTCCGCGATCCATCCCCGAGGTCGTGGACGCGAGCATACAGCTCTTCCGCCGCAGCTACCGCGAGCTGATCGCGATAACGGCCATCGGATACGTACCCTGGATCGCGGCTTCCACACTGCTCTCCCGCCTGTCCGGCGTGCGCGGTACGGGCGACCCTGAGTCGTTGATGGCAACACCCGGGTCGCTGATGCTGACCCTTGCTGGAACGATCTGGTTCGCGGTGGTCAGCGCCGGCTGCATTGCGGCGGCCAGTGACGCCTATCTCGGGAAGGAGCCGCAGGTCGCATCGGCGCTGCGGCGGGCCCTCAGCCGCGCGGGGCCCATAATCGCAGCCTCGCTTGTCACATGGGTCCTTGCTGGTCTCGGTCTGATCCTCCTGATCATCCCTGGATTTTACTTCTTCGCCCGGTTTGCGCTGTCACCGACAATCGCGCTCCTGGAGCAACGGAGTGCAGGCCAGTCGCTCGCGCGCGCCTCCGACCTTTCCAGCGGCCGGAAGCTGCACATCATCGGGGCCCTCGGTGCCGCCTTCCTCATCTATCTGGTAGTGGTGATTACCGTGGGACTCGTGATCGGTCTCACCGGGCAGATGGCGCTGGCGCCTGTTGCGGAGGCGATCGTCACGATCGGAATCTCACCGCTTATCGCCGTCGTTTCCGCCGTGCTCTATTACGATCTCAGAATACGCGTCGAAGGGTTTGACGTCGAACTGCTCGAGCGGCAACTGCAAACGGACGCGGAATCGGCCTAGCGTCGTTGCGCCAGCCGTCCGTAGCCGTGACAGTTGATGCCGGACTGGATCCCGCTGCGGTTCGGGATACGATCGCGAGCGTCTTCTCCGACCCGGCATACAATCAGTCGCTCCGGCAGAGCGTCGGCGATCGGGTGCTGGAATGGATCGTTCGAACGCTGGGTGCGGTCGTCGAAGCACTGCGTGGGTCGGCTGACGTCCGCTGGGTTGTCATCGGAGCGGCGATACTGATCGTCTCAGTGGTGCTGGCCCGAGCGGTTTTTCTCTCTGCCGAAGGCGCTCGGAGGCGTGCGCGTCGGCCGGGAGCAGCACGGACGCGGGAGATCGACCCGTGGGCGGCTGCGGCCGCCGAGGCCGATGCGGGCCGCTACACTGACGCCGCGCACCTGCTGTACGCCGCTGTGCTCAACTCGCTGGCGTCCAGCCATCGGCTCGTGCTGCACCACGCAAAAACCGCCGGAGAATACCAGCACGAGCTGCGCACGAGCGCGCCGCAGTCGCTTTCCGCATTCGTGGCGTTCACCCGTGCGTACGAGAACGCAATCTGGGGAACGCGCGGCTGCGATCGGCAGGAGTACTCTCGCATCCTGGAGCTGGCTGCCTCCGCCGTACAAGCTGCGCCTGAGAGAATCGCAGCATGAGAATGCCGCCTGGACTGCTGCATGAAAGGTCGGCAGGTATGACATCGTGAGCCGAGCGCTGCCGCGCGATCGGCGCAGCATCACCATTGTCGTCCTGGGCGCCATGCTTCTGTTCGCAGTGCTGTTCGCGCCGGACCAGGGGCGTGTTGCTGCGGGTCCGCGACTCACGACACACTCGCACAGCGCCTCGGGCGCGCGTGGGTTTCTGGAAGCGACGGACCGGCTCGGCTGGACAGTCGTGCGCCACGAGGAGATGGATCCACCACCCTTTGCGGCGGAGCAGGTATACGCCGTACTCGCGCCGCCGATTCGGCTCACCGAGGCCGAGACCCACCGGCTGCTCGAGCGTGTCCGCTCAGGCGCAGGGCTGTTCGCCGTGGTGCAGCGGAATACGCCGCTCGCCGATTCGCTCGGCATCACGTTCCGCGCACGTATCGGACGCGTGCCGGAGGACACCACCGCGGTGTGTGCAGCACCGCGCCGCACGCGGACGGTGGAGTTGCTGCGCGGAGCGGTGTTCTCCACAGCGTTCGAGGTCCGGGGCGGGGATGGCAGTCCGGTTCAGAGCTTTCTCGAGCTCACCGCCACAACCACGCCCGGTGGGCCAGCCATTGCAGCCGCAGGGTTCACACTCGGCGCCGGCAGGGTCGGTGTCGTGGCAGATCCTGACCTGCTCACCAACGCGGTGTTCAGGATGTGCCGGCTCGAAGCCGGCGCACGCATGATTGCACTTCTCGGTTACGTCGCTTCCGACGCCTCCGGCGCGCGCACTCGACGCACTGTCGTGTTCGACGAGTACCACCACGGCTACGGCAGCCAGCCAAGCATCACGCGGGTGGCCGCGCGATTCATCACCGCCAACCCGGTGGGCCGCTCGCTGGGACAGGTCTCGCTCGCAGTTGTCGTGCTCCTCGCAGCCGCCGCTGCGCGCCCCGCACTGCCCGCACCCATGACTTCCCGGGGGCGACGTTCGCCGCTGGAGCACGTCAACGCTCTCGGCCACGCGTATTCACAGATCTCCGCAACGCGAACCGTCACCCGGCTGCTGGTGCGCGGCCTGAGACGCCGGCTGCACTTCACCGCCGTCACGAGTCCCACGCGCGCGCTATCGGACGAGGAGTTTCTCGAGCACCTTGGTACCCGCTTCCCCGCGCTTGCCGGAGACCTTGATGGGATCAAACGCGCGCTGGCGTTGCGCGTCACCAGCAACGAACTGACAGCCGTCGGCCGCAGCATCGCAACCATTGAAAGGACAATCGCAAGTGAGCCACGCTGACATGAACATCGAGGCAGCCTCCGGCGCGCTGCAGCAGGTGCGCCACGCCGTCCGCACCCGCGTGGTCGGACAGGAGGGCGTGATCGACGAGCTGCTCGTGGCTTTCCTTGCCCGCGGCCACGCGCTGCTGGAAGGCGTGCCGGGAACTGCGAAGACGCTGTTGGTTCGCGTGACGGCTGGCGCGCTCGGGGTCCGCTTCAAGCGCATTCAGTTCACACCGGACCTGATGCCGTCCGACGTCACGGGAATCGGGATCCTGCGCGATCTGGATCACGGCTTCGAGTTCCGTCCCGGCCCGATCTTCACCGATCTGCTCCTCGGCGACGAGATCAACCGCGCACCGCCCAAGACGCAGGCCGCACTCCTCGAGGCGATGGCCGAGCGGCAGGTGACGGCCGACGGCGTGACCCATCAGCTCGGGATGCTGTTCACGGTGTTCGCCACGCAGAACCCGGTGGAGCACGAGGGAACGTACCCGCTGCCGGAGGCTCAGCTCGACCGGTTTCTGATGAAGATCTCCGTGGGCTACCCGTCGAGTGAAGCAGAGGTGCGGGTCCTCGACATGTACGCGGAAGGCTTTGATGCAGAACGCGAAGCCGACGTGCGGCTCGAACCGGTGGTTGCTCAGGCGAGCGTGTCCAGCCTGCGCAACGTCGCCGATTCAGTTACCGTCGCCACCGGGATCCGCGAGTATATCGCCACTCTGGTGCGTGCCACGCGCGAGGACACTGCGATCGTGCTCGGCGCCTCGCCGCGCGCCAGCGTCGCTCTCTTCCGGGCAGCGCGTGCCAAGGCTGTGATCGCCGGACGTGATTACGTCACTCCCGACGACGTGAAAACGATTGCCACGGCCGTGCTCCGCCACCGCATCCGGATAATGCCAGAGCTCGAGGTGGAGGGACGCAGCGCCGACGACGTGATCGGCTCAGTGCTGTCCCGCGTCGCCGTACCGCAGTAGCGATGCCCCGCTGGCCCGAGCGCACGACGACTGAATGCTGCCGGCCCAGGCCGCGGGTGGGCGTGTGAACCGTGCATGGGTCATTCCCACGACGAGGTCTGCGGCCGTTGTCGCAGCGACGGCGCCGGTATGGCTCCTGTCTGGCTCGCGTGCGGGACTGCTGCTCTCGCTACTCGTGACTGCGGCTGTCGCCGCCGCTGTGCTGTACGATTTCGTTACGCTTGCGCCCCGCAGCGCTGTAACTGTCACCAGAACAGCGCCTGGCCGCACCGGCCTCGGTGACCCGACCGTCGTCACGTACACGGTGTACAGCGAGTGGCTCCGGCCGCTGCTGCTGTCCATTCACGAATCCCCGCCGCCCGCGCTGCGCCAGCACGCGACAGCGCCACTGTCTCTGAAGGTGTCCGGACCTCCGCTGGTCGCAAAGTCCACCGTCACCCCTCTCGTTCGCGGACAGCATGCGATTGGCCCCGTCACTGTGCGGCTTCGCGGCGTGCTGGGGCTCCTGACACGTTCGTTCACGATCGATCCCGGTGATGAGATATCCGTTGCACCGTCGCTCGCTCCGGTGAAACGGTTCCGCCTGCGTGCATTGCAGGCGCGCACCCGCGATGCCGGACCGCGCGTGCTCCGCCACCGCGGTGAGAGCCTCGCCTTTGCCGGACTCCGGGCCTACTCCCCCGGAGACGATCCGCGGCGAATCGACTGGAAGGCAACAGCCAGGCAGAGGGTCCCGATCACGAGGGAGTACAATCTCGAGCAGGGCCAGACCGTGCTCATCGCTGTCGATGCCGGCAGGCTGATGCTGCAGCAGGATGACGGCGTGTCCCGGTTCGAGCAGGCGCTCTCATCCTCACTGGTACTCGCCACGGTCGCGGCAGACGCCGGGGACAAGGTGGGACTGCTTCTCTTCGACGACAGCGTGCGGGCGTTCCTTGCGCCGCGGGAGGGAATGCCGGCAGTCCGTGCCATCCGCGACATACTGGTTGCCGCGGAACCGGCACTCGTCGAGCCTGACTACGCCGCCGCCTTCGCGACGCTGGCAACGCGCCAGCGCAGACGCGCGCTGGTGGTGCTGTTCTCCGACGTGATCGATGCGCGATCGTCGCGCGCCCTCATCACGCACACTACGCACGGCAGCTCACGCCACCTTCATGTCGTAGTCGCGATGCGCAGCGAAGCGCTCTTCCGCGCGGGCGTTCCCGCAGAGACGTCGAACGAAGATTCGCTGTACCTGAATGCGGCTGCGGAGGAGCTGGTGCTCGCCCGGGAGGAGGCGCTGCAGCGGATGCGGCGCTCCGGCGTCACCGTCGTGGACGTCTCCTCAGGATCCGTCAGCGCGTCCGTCGTCGACCGGTATCTCGAAATCAAGGGGCGCGGCTCCCTGTGACGCTGTGCGGCCGCGGCCGCCGAGTGCGAGATAAGCGAACATCACGACAGCCGTCGCGCCTGACACAGCAAGCTTCCAGCTGAGCGGCCGGTCGGCGCGCGGCGACACGAGCCCCTCTATCAGGCCAGCCACCAGGAGCAGGACAATCACGACCGCCATCAGCGCGACCGCCCGCCGCGCATTGCGGATCACCGTCGCCCCGCGACCCCCCGGGCCTCCAAGCAGAAGTCCGCCACCGATGAGAAGCCCCGCTCCCCCTGCAATCGCGATGGCGGTCAGCTCGAGCACGCCGTGCGGTGCGACGAACGCCAGCAGCGGACCGGCGACGCCCTTTGAGGCGAACAGGCCGGTGACGCCACCTATGGCGATTCCGTTGTACAGCAGGATCAATGCGGTGCCGATGCCCAGCGTAACACCGAGCGCAAAGGCACCGAGCGCAACCTGAACGTTGTTCGCGATGATCGCTGTCGCTGCAAGCGGCCGGTACATCTCGGGGATCTCCACGTACGCCGAGCCCGGCTCAGCCGCAGCCGACTCTGCGCGGTCCAGGATCACTCTGGGAAGAAACTCCGCGGCGATCTCCGGATGTCTGGCCACTCCGGCGTACGCGACCACAGCGGGTATCCAGAAGAGAAGCGCAGCCGCGAGAATCCACCGGATGGAGCGGCGTACCTCGCGCGGCGCGTCCGCTGCGACAAATACGAGTGCCTTGTCGAGCGTTACCCTGCGCCCTCGGTAGAGCAGGTTGTGCCCGGCCGCCACGAGGCGCCCAAGGGCAAAGACCTCGTCAAGCGCGCGCCCCCGCGCCGCAGTTCTCAGTCGCGCGAGGTCCGCTGCCAGCTCCCGGTAACGCGCTGCGAAATCGACGACTTCACTCTCGGTGAGGCCCTTCAGGCCGCGCCGTTGCGCACGCTCGAGCAGCAGCGCGAACTCCTTCCAGCGTGGTCGGCCGCGCGCAACGAGCGCATGCTGCTCCCGCGCGCCACCGGTATCGCTGCGCGCGGCGACACCGCGGGCGCGAAGGGCAAGCTCCCGGTCGTGCAACCGAAGGAGGGCCGCAACATCGGGGGCTCCGTGACCTGCAAGGTGCGGACGCAGACGGTCTGCGACGATCTTCGCCAGCCGGTTGCGCTCCTCGACCCGGAGCGCTGATCGTCGTTCCACGTACCTGCGAAGGAGGTCGAACTCCGCCTCCGACAGTTCCGCGTCTCCAGTGACTTCCTCCTTACGGAACGGAACCGCGGCAGATACTGGTATCGGCCGCTCGCGGACCACAATGGTCCCTGCCACAATGTCGCCGATGCGCTTCGAGCGCTGCGTGACGAGGATTGATATGATCCCGACTCCCGCGAGCAATCCAGGCTGGAGGTCAACCAGCCGCATGATGTTGCGTATGGCAGACGCCGCGAAGGTGATCGACAGACCATCCTCCTGCACGACGCGGAGTCGAAGCGCCCGCTTGCCCGGAGTGCGGCCATCCGCCAGCCCTTCGAACAGCACGTAGTAGCCCCACATGAAGGCGAACTGGCCGAGGTACAGCAGGGCGAGCGCCCAGGAACCCGATATCTCAGGCTCAGCGCCCTCGACTGGCGGCAACCGGGAACCGAGAAAGACCACCGCCAGAATGAGGAGCACGAAACCGGCAATGATAATCGAGACATCGATGATCGCGGCGTACAATCGCGATCCCAGGCCGGCAATCGTGTACGAGATCTCAACCTGCTCCGGCGTCTCGACCGAGTGGATCTGATCGAGTCCGCGTAAGCGATCGGGGGGAGCAGCGCGTGCCGTCACGCTGCCAAGCTAGCAAGCCGAGACAGAAAAGGCCCGCCGGTCACCCGGCGGGCCTTCCTGAACTCAACCCTGCGAGTCAGCTCCCGATTCGTTCCCCGTCAACTTCACGAGACTCGACAATCGTCTCTCCGGAAGACTCGACGGGCTCCTCGACAGACTCGACGGGCTCCTCACCAGACTCGACGGAATCCTCTAAAGCCTCAATGACCTCAGGCAGTGCCATCGCATCGCCGATCGGTATATCGATCGCGTAGTCATCGGTCTCCATCGGGATGACCTTCGACGGAGTCTCGGGGCGCGGCGGCTGCTCCTCGGGGATGTTCACGACCGCGAGCACTATGCGGCGGTGGATCGGGTCAACCTCCAGCACGCGGAGATCGAGGTTCATCGTCTCATAAACAATGTCGGCCGGGCTGTTGACCGGGCCACCCTCGGTGAGCTGACTGACCGGGACGAAGCCCTCGATGTCGTTTCCGATGTCGACGACGACGCCCTTGTCCATCAACCGCACCACCGTGCCGCGAAGCTCGGTGCCGACCGGATAGTTCTCGCCGATGCTGAGCCACGGATCATCTGTGGCCTGCTTCAGGCCGAGCGAGATCCGCTTGTTGTCGGTATCGATGTTGAGAACGATCACATTGACCGTGTCGCCCTTCTTCACCACTTCCGACGGGTGCTGGACGCGCTTGGTCCACGACATGTCGGAGATATGAATCAGCCCGTCGATTCCCGGCTCGATCTCGACGAAGGCGCCGAAGCTCGTGAGGTTGCGGACCTTGCCCTCGATCCGCGTGCCTACCGGATACTTGTACGGCAGCACGACCCACGGATCGGCTTCCGTCTGCTTCATGCCGAGCGAGATCTTCTCCTCGTTCGGATCCACCTTAAGAACGACCGCCTCGATGCTCTCGCCGATGGAGACGAGCTTGGACGGATGCCGGACGTTGCGTGTCCAGCTCATCTCGCTGATGTGCACCAGCCCCTCGATGCCGGGCTCCAGCTCGATGAACGCACCGTAGTTCGTGATCGAGACGACCTTCCCCGCCACGCGCGTGCCCACCGGGTAGCGCTCGGCGACGTCCTTCCACGGGTAGCTCTGCAGCTGCTTGATGCCGAGCGAGATGCGCTCGCGCTCCCAGTCGATGTCGAGGATCTTGACCTCGAGCTCCTGGCCGATCTGCACCATCTCCGACGGGTGCTGGATGCGGCCCCACGACATGTCGGTGATGTGCAGCAATCCGTCCACACCGCCGAGGTCGATGAACGCGCCAAAGTCGGTGATGTTCTTGACCACGCCCTTCCGCACCTGATCCTTGGAGAGCTCCTTCATGAGCTTCTCGCGCTTGCCGGCGCGCTCTGCCTCGAGGATCACCCTGCGCGACACCACGATGTTGCGGCGGCGCTTGTTGAGCTTGATGATCTTGAAGTCGAACGACTGTCCGAGCAGCTCGTCTATGTTCGGCACGCGGCGGAGCGCTATCTGCGACCCTGGGAGGAACGCGTCCACTCCCATAAGGTCCACGACAACGCCGCCCTTGATCTTCTTGACCAGTGTTCCACGCGCAGGCTCGTCGTTCTCGTACGCGAGCCGGATCTTCTCCCAGACGCGCATGAAGTCGGCCTTCTTCTTGGAAAGGACGACAGCGCCTTCCTGATCCTCGAGGTGCTCGAGCAGGACCTCGACTTCATCGCCGGCCTTGAGCTCCGGCATGTCCTTGAACTCTTCGAGCGGGATCGTGCCTTCGGATTTGAAGCCGATGTCGAGCACGACCATGTTGTCGCGGATCTCGAGGACTTTCGACTTGACGATCTCGCCTTCCTCGATCGAGGCCATCGTGCCCGTGTACATCAGGGCCATGGCATCGCGCTCTTCCGCCGTGTACTCGTCGTCGTACAGCTCGGGACGGAGGTTGGCTATCGGGCGGAGTTCGCCCTTCTGCGCGTCGCGCTGCTTGCGGCGGTTCGGCGCGGCATCGGCCGCCGTTTCAATCACCGAGTCGGTTGCCGTTCCCGGTTCCGTATCGGTTGCCGTACCGGTTGGGGTTGGGTTGTCCCGCTGTTCCATTGAGTCGGTTGAGGGTTGAAGCGCTGCCAGCTGCCATGATCGGCCGCTGGAAACTGGGTGGACAGGAACGTTCTTGTTTAGCCTTGAATCATAGCCAAACTGTTGTCCCGGGTCAACTTATAGCGCTGGCGGGTAGTGTCCCCTTCACGGACATTACCCGGTGGCGACCAGCGACTGTGAGCCAGCGGAAAGGGCACCGCATGCTGCGGTTGCGCCGCTGCCCGTCGCTAGCCGCTGGCCGCTGCAGTTCTCGCCGCGGCCCTCGCGAGCGCCACGATCCGCTCGACCTGCTCCTCATGGCTGATGTGCGTCGTGTCTATGATCACGGCGTCAGGGGCGGGGGCGCTCTGTCGGGAATCCAGCGAGTCGCGGTGGGCGAGGCGCTCCGCTTCCTCAGCGACCTCGTCGCGGCTGCCCTCCTTCCCGGTGTTCTGCAGCACGCGGCGACGGGCGCGCTCCCAGGTGTCGGCCATCAGAAAAACCTTGACGGTAGCGGTGGGAAAGACGGCTGTCCCCATGTCGCGTCCGTCAACCACGATGTCGTGCTCGGTGGACGCCTCGCGCACCCGGGCATTGACCCACTCCCGCACAGCCGGCATCAGCGCTACCAGCGAGACGTGTCGCGTGACCGCGGGGTTCCGGATCTCCGACCCCGCCAGCGCACCTGCGATCGTCGGCTCGAATGACACGTCCGCTGGCGTCAGGGTCACGGCGGCGGCCGCCTCGAGCACTGAAGACTCGGTCCACGCCCCGCCGACGCCACCCGCACGCACCCGCGCCGCGGTCACCGCACGGTACAGCGAACCCGAATCCACGTGGCGGAAGCCGAGACGCCTCGCGACCTCTTTCGCAGTGGTGGATTTCCCCGCAGCAGCAGGACCATCGATTGTCACTACTACGAGGCGGTGCAATGTCACCCCGATACCCTAAGAAGATCGTCCCAGAATTCCGGGTATGATACGGCAACACAGCCGCGGTCATCAACGCTCACGGTACTGCCCCGCTGCCGTGCGAGCACGCCGAACGCCATTGCGATGCGGTGGTCGCCGCCGGTCGCGACACGACCGGTGAGAGGCCGGTCCGAGCCGCGCACTGCGAACCCGTCGGGGAGCTCCTCGGCATCTGCGCCAAGCGCTCTCAGGTTCGACACGGTCGTAGCCAGCCGGTCGCTCTCCTTGACACGCAACTCCGACGCGCCTGTCACGCGCGTCTCGCCCGCCGCAACAGCCCCGAGACAGGCAATGAGAGGAAGCTCATCCAGCAGTTCAGTCACGTCCTCGGGGGGAATCAACACCCCCCTGAGCTCGCCAGGGCCGACCCGTACCGTTCCGACCGGCTCCCCCGCCGCCTCACTCCGCACCGTCGTGGTCACGTCCGCACCCATGGCCTTCAGGATGTCGAAAAACGCCGTGCGCGTCGGATTCAGCCCGACCCCTGGCAGCTCGATCTCTCCTTCGTCGGCCATTGCGGCGAGCGCGGCGAAATAGGCCGCCGACGACGGGTCGCCCGGCACTTCCATATCGAGCGGCATGAGATCCTCCGTCGGCTCGATCGTCACTGCAACCGGATCGAAGACGACGTTCGCACCGGCTGCCAGGAGCATACGCTCGGTGTGGTCACGCGACCGGCCACCGCCGCGCACGGTGGCTTTCACGCCTCCCACCAGCGCTGCGAGCAGTATGGCGCTCTTCACCTGTGCTGTCGGGGTCTCGAGCACCCAGTCGATCGAGCGAAGCGAGCCCCCGTGCACGGTCATCGGAAGCCCATCGGATTCGCCGAACTCGATACGCGCACCCATAGCCTCGAGCGGCCGCCCCACACGGCGCATTGGACGGCGGCTGAGACTCGCGTCGCCCAGGAGAGTGGCGCTGAAGGGATGACCGGCGACGATCCCCGCGACGAGCCGCGCAGTCGTGCCGCTGTTTCCACATTCAAGGGGAGCGCCCGGCGCCACGAGACCACGGATTCCACGACCACGCACGTTCACGCTCTCAGACAGCGGAGCCAGCTCGACGCCCATCTCGCGCAGCACGCTGGCAGTGGCAGCGACGTCGCTGGACACCAGAACGCGACGAATGCTCGAGACTCCGTCCGCGAGCGCCGCAATGAGCAGCGCCCGGTGCGAGATCGACTTGTCGCCCGGGACGTGAACGGCTCCCTGGACCCTCAGCGCAGCCACGCCTCGAGAGCCGTACCGAGGTCGGTCTTCTCGTCCCTGTATTTCACGATCACTGGTGTCTGAAGCGAGAGCCCTTCCTTCTGCGCCCACTCTCCCTTTATCGCGCGCGCACCCGGCACCACTACCGCATCCTCCGGGATCTCCAGCGGCGCATCCGGGGTCGCTCTGTACACCTGCTCCCAGATGAGATCGTACACCGGCGTGCCGCGTGTCAGTACCACTCCCGCGCCCAGCACTGCTCTCCTGCGTACGACTGTTCCCTCGTAGACCCCGCAGTTACCGCCGACGATCACTTCGTCCTCAATGATCACAGGCGTGGCGTTTACCGGCTCGAGCACACCCCCAATCTGTGCGGCCGCGCTGAGATGAACGCGCTCCCCCACCTGCGCGCAGGAGCCGACGAGCGCATGCGAGTCTATCATCGTACCACTGCCAACGTACGCTCCGACGTTGATGTACATCGGCGGCATGCACACCACACCTTCGCCCACGAAGGCACCGCGGCGAACCGCGGACCCACCGGGTACGACGCGGACGCCGTCGGTGAGCTCTAGCTGCCGGAGCGGGTAGGTATCCCTGTCAAAAAAGGTGAAACGGCGGGAGCCGTCGTCCTGTGCAGGAATGGACATTTCCGTCAGGCGGCCGAGCCGAAAGCCGAGCAGAATACCGCGCTTCACCCAGGGCACGGCCTGCCAGCGGCCGTCGGCGCCACGTTCCGCCGCACGGACCTCGCCGCTCTCCAGTCCCTCGAGCAGCGCCTCGAGGGCGTCACGTGCGTTGACCGGGAGCGTGTCGCCGGCCGGAGTTGCCGCGAGCGCGTCGATCTGCAGCGGCAGGTTGTCACCACCCCATTCGGTCCGCTTCACCGCGGATCTCATCTCAGTGCCCCCGCGGCCAGAAGTGCATCGCGAAGCGAACCTGCGTAAGCGTCTGCCATCGGCACGAGCGGCAGCCGCAGGTTGTTCTGTATTCGTCCCATCATGGCCAGCGCAGCCTTGACCGGGATCGGATTCGACTCGGCGAACGCCGCAATGGTCCACGCAGCGAGCCGCTCGTCGATCCTCCGTGCGGCCGACAGATCCCCACGGTCGCACCGCTCCACCAGCTCGGCGACTGAGCGGGGAGTTGCGTTGGAGGTGACTGATATGACGCCATCACCGCCGAGTGCCATCACCGCCACGGTAAGAGCGTCGTCTCCCGAAAGCACCGCGAAAGTCGGCGGAGCGTTCCGTATGATGTCGCCGATCTGCGCCAGATTCCCGGACGCCTCTTTCACGGCGACGAACCGCTCGTCGGCGGCAAGTTCCAGTGTGGTTTCGGGTTCGATGTTGGACGCGGTCCGGCTGGGCACATTGTAGATCACGATCGGCAGATCCACCGCGTCGGCGATAGCGCGGAAGTGAGCCATGATGCCACGCTGCGGCGGCTTGTTGTACATCGGAGATACATGCAGGAGATGGGTCGCGCCCGCCCGCTTCGCCGCCTTCGACAGCTCGATCGCACGACGCGTGTCGTTCGAACCTGCTCCCGCGACGACCGGTACGCGTCCGGCAACCTGTTCGACGGTAATCTCAACGACGAGGCGGTGTTCATCCGGAGCCAGAGTCGCGGCTTCACCGGTCGAGCCGCAGGGCACGACGTAGTGAATTCCTTCCGTGACCTGCCATTCCACGAGGGAGCGCAGCGCCGGCTCGTCGAGCTCCCCGGCTGCATCGAAGGGCGTTACGAGAGCGGTGCCCGCGCCCCGGAGCGGTGTGCGGCCGTTCACGGTGCGTCCGCCGTGAGCATGTCACGCATGGTGAATACGCCCCGCCTGCCGATGAGCCATGCTGCAGCCGTGAGGGCGCCCGCGGCGAAAACGCGACGATCCCGCGCCTCGTGTCTGAGCAGTATCTGTTCGAAGGGGGCGTCGAGCATCACCTCGTGCGTGCCCGGAACCGAGCCGGTGCGAACGCTCGTCACCGGCACATCCCTTCCGAGCGTATCGCTGAGAGTATCACGGAGCAGCGCCGCCGTCCCCGACGGCGCATCCTTCTTGGCGATATGGTGCGTTTCAGTGACATGGGCATCGAAGCCCTCCACAGTGGCGAGGAGCGTGCCCGCGTGGCGCATCAGCTCGACGAACACGTTGACGCCAACCGCGAAATTCGGCGCCCACAGCAGTGAGCCGGCACCTTTCTCCACCTCGGTGCGGATACCCGGCAGTTCCGCGTACCAGCCGGTCGTACCCACCACCACCGGGCATCCTGCCGCGATGCACGCGTGGATGTTGGCTGGCGCCGCGTCCGGCTCGGTGAACTCCACCGCGACGTCCGCACCGCGCAGCGTCGTCGGCGTGATCCCGGTTCCACGGACATTGGAGCGGGCGTCGAAGGCGACAGCCACGTTCCAGCCCATCTCCGGTGCGAGAGCCGCGATGGTCTTGCCCATTCTCCCCGTTCCGATGATCGCCAGCTGTCGCGCCATCAGGATCCGCCTCCGAAGAACTCCGTGTGCAGAGCGCGCATGGCATCACCCACGGCAACACCGTCGAGCACGGCGGTGAGATTGATGCCCGTGGCGCTGAGCGAGAGCATGTGCAGCCTGTGTCCCTGCAGACAAAGAAGCGCCCTTCCCATCGCGTCGCCACCGTCGCTCAGTCCGCACCCGACTACCGCGACGACGCCGCGGTCCCGCTCGATCGAAACGTCGCCGATCGCCGCCAGCTCCACCACCACGTCCTCCAGTCGCGTGTCGTCATCAACCGTCACGGAGACCGACACCTCAGAGGTGGCGACGACGTCCACCGACACCTCGTGGCGCTCGAACGTCTCGAAGATCCGGCGCAGAATTCCGTGCGCGAGCAGCATGCGGGCGGAACGCACCTTCACGACGGTCACCGCGCCCGTTCCGGCGATCGCCGTAACCGGGCGGCGCGGAGCATCGAAGGTGATCATCGTCCCCCGATTATCGGGGTGCTCCGAGTTCAGGACGTATACCGGGATACCGACCCGGACCGCGGGCGCGATCGTGTTCGGGTGCAGCACCTTCGCCCCGAACGAGGCCAGCTCCGCCGCTTCATCGAACCGGATCCGCTCAATGAGCCGCGCGTCCTTCACCACCCGCGGGTCGGCGGTGAGCATCCCGTCCACATCCGTCCAGATCTCGATCGCTTCCGCTTGCAACGCGGCACCAATCAGAGACGCGGTGTAGTCGGAGCCGCCCCGCCCCAGCGTCGTCGTCAGGCCGCTGCGACTGCGGCCGATGAACCCGCCCAGCACCGGTACCTTCCCCTGCTGCACCAGCGGCAGAATGTGCTCCCTCCCGCGGGAAGCGATCGCATCCTGCTGAGGGACGGCCTCTGTGAATTCGTCGTTGGTTACGATCACATCGCGCGCATCGAGCAGCTCGCCGGGCACATCACGCTGTTGCATCGCGGCCGCGACTATGCGCGAGGAGCACAGCTCCCCGAACGCGGCGACCGCGTCAAGCGTGCGGGGGGTCACGTAGCCGAACACAGAGATGGCCTCGGCCAGCCGCGCAAGCTCGTCAAAGTAAGTGCTCACTTCCGCCGCGACATCCGTTGCTTCGGCGGAATCGCCCAGCAGTGCGTCCGCGGCGCGAAGGTGCCTGTCGCGAAGAGTGCGCACCCCGCCGCTCGCACCGATCAGGTGACCTTTCGCCGCCTGCTCCGCGATGGCGAGCAAAGCGTTGGTCGTGCCCGCGAGCGCCGATACCACGACCACAGGAGAGGCATCCATGCGCCCGCGAACTATCTCCACCAGCCGTTCGATGGCGGCTGCGTCCGCTACCGAGGTGCCCCCGAACTTGAGAACGATCACGCGGCCGGGAGCTGGTCCATCGCGGCGAGCAGCTCCGCGTTGAGTACCGAACCGCCCGCGGCACCGCGAATGGTGTTGTGCCCGAGGGCAACCATCCTGATGTCGAAGATGCTGTCGTGGCGAACGCGGCCTGCGGAAACGGTCATTCCGTTGCCGGCATGCGTGTCGCGCCGCGGCTGCGGCCGATCGCCGCCATCGAGAACCACAAGCGGTCGCTCCGGTGCGCTCGGCAGTCCGGCAACCTGTGCGTAGCCACGCCATCCGCGCATCACCTCGCGCGCCTCCTCCGGGGTGAACACGGAGTCGAAAGACGCGGAGATGCACACCGTGTGGCCATGCTCGACCGGTACTCTGTTGGCCTGCGCGCTGATCGCGGCATCAAGCGGAACGATAGAGTCGCCGCGCCGTGCACCAAGAAGCTTGCACAGCTCCCGCTCGATCTTCTCCTCCTCGTCGGCGATGTACGGGATCACGTTACCGACGATGTCGAGCGAAGGCACGCCGGGATATCCGGCGCCGGACACGGCCTGCATTGTGGTGAGCGCTGCCTGGCGCAATCGGAACGCCTCGTGGAGCGGGGCGAGGGCGACGGCCGCCACGGTGGCGGCGCAATTCGCATTAGTGACGATCGCGCCGCTCCACCCGCGGCGGCGGCGCTGATCACCAATTATGGCGAGATGGCCACCGTTCACCTCGGGAATGACCAGCGGAACGTCGGGATCCATCCGATGTGACCGGGCATTGCTCAGCACCAGCTTCCCCGCCCTGGCAAATGCAGTCTCGAGCTCCCCAGCCGCGGACGCGTCGAGAGCGGAGAACACGACCGGAGCAGACACCAGTGCGGGATCGCACGCGACGACTGCGCGCTCGCCCACCGCGTCGGGGAGCTCGCCTTCCAGCCAGTGGGCCGCTTCACCGTATGATCTTCCAGCAGACCGCTCAGACGCAGCGAGCTCGCGCAGCTCGAACCACGGATGACCAGCGAGCAGTCGGACGAACGTCTGTCCGACGGCACCGGTCGCGCCAAGGACGGCAACCGGCCAGCGCCGGCTCACGCTGCCAGAAGGGTGCGCACGATCCGCTCGTACGTGTCAACACTCGCCCGCAACTCCTCGACGCTCACGTGCTCGTCCGGAGTATGCGCGACGACTATGGAGCCCGGACCGAACAGGAGCGGCTTGCCCCAGTTGCTCAGGAGCGGGATGTCCGATGTGAACGCTACCGGAGCAACCTCGAACCCTTCCACAGTGTGGAAGTACTGCGGCGGTATATGGGAGCCCCACTCGAGCTCGGCGACTCCCCTGGCCCACTCCTCGAGCTGCTGCCTCAGGGGTTCCACGTCGCTCACCAGCCGGAACATGATCTCGGCTTCGGCGCTCCCCGCGACGATGTTCGCCGCCGTGCCCCCGCGGATTGTCCCGATGTTGAACGTGGTGTCGCCGAGCACGGGATCATGGGGCAGCTCCAGCTCCCTCAGGCGCGGGAGAAGCTGAACGAGCGGCTCGATCGCGGATTGACCGAGATGCGGATATGCCGAATGTGCCTCTCTGCCACGTGTGCGAACCATGACGCGCTGCGATCCCTTCGCCCCGCTCGCCAGCGTGCTCTCGGTTGGTTCCCCGTTTATGAGGTATCTGCTCGTTGCGGGAAGGTGATTTGCAGCACGGGCGCCGTCAGATCCCTTTTCCTCGCCAACTACGAGCAGCACATCAACCCGCAGCTCGCCGGATTGCACGAGGCGCTCGGCGGCCGTCATCATCGCCGCGGCGATTCCCTTGGCGTCGCATGCACCGCGCCCGTACAGGCGACCGTCCTCCAGCCGCGGCGGAATGTGTGGAGGGACCGTGTCCAGGTGAGTCGATAGCGTGACGCCGCCGCCGGAGCGGCTCGCCCAGACGTTGCCCCGCCCCGCGGACACCTCCTGCACCGAGACGTTCCAGCCACGGGAGATGAACCACCGGGTCGCGAACTCCACCGCTTCCGACTCGCGCCCGGTGAACGACTCGATGGCGAGAAGCTCCTCGGCGAGAGCGATGACGTCGGACATCCAGAAAAGATAGCGGTTAGCGGTTAGCGATTAGCGAAAAGCGACTGCTGTTCCCTTCTTTCCGCATCGCTTTCCGCTAACCGCTAACCGCCGGGACGGTCAGGCAGTGGGCTGAAGCCCCGCACTGATCTCATCGCCGGCCGCGGTCCCCCTCACATGCTCCACGAACATCTGCTGCACGAGACGGTTGGCGTCCTTCACGTAGTCGTCGTGGTGCCGCTCGCCAACCTCCCCAATCCGGGCAAGCTCAGAATCACCCAGCGCCTTTCCAGCCTCACGGAAGGTCTTGAAGGTATCCTCGCTCTGCCTGGCCATCACGATGTCGCCAACCAGACGCAGGAAATCGCTCTCCCGGGCCGTGTCGGCCAGATCGCGCGCGATCCCCATTGCCTTGCCAAGCGCTTTCTTACCGACGCCGGCTTCAGCGCCGATCTTCAGCTGGTAGTCCTCCAGCATCCGCTGATGCTCGCGCATCTGCGGAATGAAACGCGTACACAGATCACGAAAGCGCGGGTCATCAGCCTGCCCCTCGTGGTCCTCGAGCGCGCTCAGGAAGCTGGCGTGCTGCATTACCGCGTTGTTTACCTGGCTCTTCAGAAAGTCGGTTCCTCTATCCATCGCTCACCCCGGTTGAATATCCACTCACCGGACTTGCATGACGTGCGCCACGCCGACGTTTCGAGCGCTTCACCACCGGCATAAAAACCGTGGCCCGGAGCGGCTCCACCTCGACCGCCAGTGGAGTCAAGCCGAGCAACTCGCCGTCGGCCTGTGCCATCCGCTCGGGGGTGGTCTCGATCGAGATCCGCGTTCCAGAGGCGTACCAGAGACAAGGATCGGGGCGGAAGTCCCCGCGCAGCAGTCGGTGAGCAATCCGGGCGCTGTCGCGCAGCGAGCGTGGCGCGAAGACACAGACGTTGAGCAGCCCGTCGTCGTACTGGATCCCGTCGCCGAGCTTTATCAGATCGTGGAGCAGTGTGCCGAAATTCGCGACGAGCACGGCGGACGCCTCCTGCTCATGCACCCGGCCATCCACTTCGATGCGGGCATCGAACCGCTCGAAACGCAGCAGTGCGCGCGTCCCGCTGTAAACGTAGGCGAACACGCCGAAACGCCGCTTCAGTCGCCGGGAGGTCTCCGCGATCATGGCGGCGTCCAGGCCGACTCCGGCCGCGAGGGCGAACCTCCGACCGTCAGCCAGCCGCGCGAGGTCGATGCGAGCGACAGTGCCGTCGAGCAGCGCTCTCACCGCCGGCCGGACACGGCGTGGCACACCGAGCGCCTGAGCAAGGAGGTTCCCGGTGCCGCCGTGCAGAACGCCTATCGGGGGCCCGTTCTCCGGCGTGGCACCGAGTACTTCCATCGCGGTACCGTCACCACCAAGGGTGAAGACCGCCTCGTAGGCCTGTGCTTCAGCCTGAAGGGCCCGCGCTGCGTCGCCCGCCGACGAGATGAGCAGAACGTCGCAGCGGAGACCCGCGGACTCGAGCGCATTGGCAGCCGTCTCCAACAGCCGCGACCCGCGGCGTGAGGCGGGATTGACTACCAGCAGTGCTCTTGATGTCACCGGGAACCTTCGTAACTGTAGCCCTGCTGCATCCTGTCGTTGACTCTCGCAACTCGCGGCACGCGCGTAAGCAGATACGGGAAGGCTCGTCCTGTCAATCCACCGATGACGCTCCACCGGCGGTCGCGGAACGAAGCTCGCTACGCCGCGTGTTCGTCGAGTCGCTTGAGGACCTCCAGAAACCTCGGGTGATCGCGCACTGAGGCGAAATCCGGATCCTGCCGCAGCCATTCCGCACGCGACCAGCCCAATTCGACTGCGCGTTCCAGCAGATCGAACGCCCGTTCGACGTCCCCAAGCTGCAGCGACATGCAGGCGACGTTGTACAGCGTTGCGACCTCGTTCGGATCCACGGACAGCGCGCGCTCAGCCCACACCCGTGCCTGATCCGGCTGCCCCAGGCGCACCAGTGCGAGCGCGCCGTGCTGCATCGCCCGGGTCTCGCCGGGGTTTCCCGAGATGACGCGCCGCGCCACCTCGACCGCGCGCTCGGCGGTGCGCTTCATCTGCTCGATTTCACCCAGCTCCTCGTACAGCGCAGCCGCGAAGCTCGCTGCCTGATAATCGTCGTCCCGCAATCCGGAAGCGCGCTCGAAGAATTCAGCCGCCTCCCGTTGCCGGCCCTCCATCTGCAGCATCCTGGCGTAGTAGTAGGGCGCCTCGTACAGCGTGGGATCGAGCTCCATCGCCTGCCTCAGCTCGGCGTCTGCCTCGTGCAGTCGCTTCTGGCAGGAGAGCGCCAGTCCGCGGGCAACGTGGGCCTCGGCCAGGAGCGGGTCGATCTCCACGGCGCGCTGGCTCGCCACGTCTGCCTGGAGCAACGCTTCCTCGGCACCGCTGTGATACATGTACCTGATCGCCGCGGAGGCAGCGAGGCCGGTGTACGCGAGGGCGTAGTTCGGATCGAGGGAGATCGCGCGGCGGAACATGTCCTCCGCGGCGCTCCACGATTCGCGCCGCCACTGATGTATCAGCTGCCGGCCCCTCAGGTAGTACTCGTAAGCCTTGACGTTCTGCGTGCGCGCCGCCTTGATCGCATCCCGCTCGCGCTCGCTGAGTACGACGCGCAACGCCTTCACGATGTTCTCGGCGATTTCGTCCTGGATCGCGAACACATCCGCCATCTCACGATCGAAGCGCTCCGACCACAAGTGGTAGCCGGTCTCGACGTCCACCAGCTGCGCAGTCACTCGAAGACGATTTCCGGCGCGCCGCACACTCCCCTCGAGCAGCGTTCTGGCGCCGAGCTGCTGACCGATCTCGCGCATGTCGAGGCTCTTGCCCTTGAATGCGAAGGCAGACGTGCGGGAGACCACTTCCATGCCCTGTACCCGGGTGAGTGCGTTGATGATCTCTTCCGCGATGCCATCGCTGAAGAACTCGTTCTCAGGGTCAGTGCTCATGTTCGTGAACGGAAGCACGGCGATGGACGGCTTCCGTTCCGCGCCAGCGTCCGCCTGCTGCGGGGGCTCCATCGCGACGGAAAATTCCGCAGCGGTCGCGAATCTATCGGGTGCCTCACGCGACAAAGCGCGACGCACCGCCTTCGACACGTATTCCGGGATCGTCGGAACCACGGCGGTCAACGGGCGAGGCGTGTCGGTGAACCGCTTGGCGATCAGCGCCTGCGGCGAGTCTGCCGAGAACGGCGGCTCACCGGTGAGCATCTCGTACAGCAGACAGGCCAGCGAGTACTGGTCGCTGCGTCCGTCCACGTCCGTGCCGCCAGCCGCCTGTTCGGGGCTCATGTAGGCTGGAGTGCCAATCGCTATACCGGTGCGGGTCAGCGTGCTGCCGCCCGCGACACTCAGAGCTTTCGCGATTCCGAAGTCAGTGACGAGCGCCTCGCCCTCGTGCAGCATGACGTTCTCGGGCTTGATGTCGCGATGAACGACGCCGAGCCGGTGCGCATAGTCGAGAGCCCCCGCGATCTGCCGTGCAAGGCGAACCGCTTTATCGGCGGGCAGTCGCCCGTCACGCGCGAGAAGGTCACGAAGCGTCGAGCCTTCAATCAGCGGCATGACGTAGTACAGCATGCCATCTGCTTCCCCGGAATCATGCAGCGCAACTATGTGCGGGTGATTCAGCCGAGCGGCTACGCGGATCTCCTGCAGGAAGCGCTCGGGACCCAAAGCTGCCGCGATCTCGGGGTGCAGCACCTTCAACGCGACCGGGCGATCGTGCCTCAGGTCGTGCGCGGCGTACACAACCGCCATTCCACCACGCCCCACTTCGCCCTCGAGCCGGTAGCGTCCGGCGAGTGTCTGCTGCTGAGCTGATTGTGGAAGAGTCAAAGGCGCCGGGAGAGGGTGGGTCTGACGTTACGGGCGGGCGCAGTTATCCGCAATCAGCGGGGGCTCTCGTACCGTGCGCTAGCCCGATCTCTTCCCCCCTCCCGGTCCGTGAGCGGGGTGAACTTCGTAGAGGGCAGACTCCCGGAACAGCCGCGCCGAAGCGACAAACAGCGCGAAGAAGAACCCGTTGAGGGCCAGGGTCTTGAGTGGCTCGCTCCACGGGACGCCCCACTGGAGGACCAGCGCGGCCACGGCGACCAGAGCCTGCGCGACCGCCGTCGCGACCATTGCGCGGGCCATCCCACTGGGGCGGAAGAGGGCGATGAGGGAACCGCTGAGTGCAACAGCGAGCACCCCTGCATACATAATGTTGGCTTCGTTGTCCTCAGACCCGATGATGCCGACGGCACCGGTCAGCCATACGAGGAGGAACGCTGCCGCGAGCGCGAGGCCGACGGCGACCCGGTACGCGGCGTCGAGCCTTTTCCGTACTGCCAGCTCAAAGGGAACACCGACGCCGAGCAGGAGGGCACCGGCAAAAAGGAAATCGCCTGCATTCCAGTTCACCTCGTCGGTGAACTGCATCGCCACCAGGGGCACCAGCAGTACGAGACCTGCGGCGGCCCAGGCCGCTACCCTCCAGCGACTCGCGCGCCCTCCGCTCCCGGGTTCTGCATTTCCCGCCATTGCTTCGCCTCCGTGCATGTTCGCGCCCACTGCCCTTGAGAAGGTTGACTGCTGCGGTGCAATGTACTTTGTATCGCAAAGTTCTGCAAGCGGTGGGAGGGACGGGTCGGTAAGCGTCAGGCAAGGGGTCGTGTTTCTACGCCGCCCT
>CAZOAT010000014.1:0-45151 GCA_964577965.1 uncultured Gemmatimonadaceae bacterium
GGAAGCGGAAGCTTCCGACCGTGGCAATGGTCAGCCAGTCGGCGATCGGGGAGTCGTATCTGAGACCGGTGGACTACTAGCCGCAGCAGCTGAAGCCCAGCGAGCCAGTGACTGGTAGCTGCCTGACTGCAGCCTCTCCAGGACCTTTCCGCAGACGCTGGTCGCAAAATCGCTCAGTCATGGATTGGTCCTCTGCTCAGTGGCCGGCCTGCATTCTCCCCCGCTGAATGCAATCTCGGGAGGCATCCTGAACTCGCACGTCGAGACGATCTCGTACTCCTCGTTGTACTCGGTTTCCGCGGCAACCACATCGTCAAGCTTGCTGAACAACGCTGTGGAGTCGGTCGTGGCAGCGCAGTACACCAGGTAATAGCGCGGACCGCCGCAGGCGCGGTTCCCGACTGGCGCGGTCCGGCATCCCTCGGACGAGGTGCACCCAGTAGTGCGTGCGAGCGCCTTCGCCTCGTTCTCCAGGCGTTCGATCTCCGCCCAGTCCCGCTCCTGCTGGTCTTCCGCTGGCATGATCCCGGGTTCGCTCAGCGACGGATCGCTCCCCGCGGGCTGCTGTGCGCAGGCCACAAGTGACATCAGTAACGTGCACAACACCTTTGATCTCATTCCTCAGCCCCTCCCCTCGTCCGCCCGGTAGACAATGACTTTCGCGCGCTCGAGAGTGATCAGTCCGCCTCCGATCATCCCGTCGAGCAGCGGGAGCACCTCATCCAGCTTCTCCTGTGTTTCCACGCATTCGACCACAATCGGCAGATCCAGAGACAGCACTTCCACCCTGTCGCTGTGGATGCGCGCGCTGGCTCCGAACCCCATTATCGCGCGGAACACCGTCGCGCCGGCGCAGCCACGTTCCCTCAGCATGGCGACGATTGCCTCGTACAGCGGCTTGCCCCCGTGACGGTCGCGCTCGCCGATGTGGATCCTCATCAGCACACGCTCTCCGGGAAATCCGTGCAAGGTCAACGCCCCCGGAGGACGGAAGAGACGCCGCGGGCGCCGGCGAACCCCAGATACATCGCAAGCAGGCAGCCAAGGACGCTCAGGAGCACGTATGTCACCGCCCGCTTGTAGTTGCCGTCCTCCAGCTGGGTGGCAGTCTCATAGCTGAAGGCGGAGAAGGTCGTGAAACCGCCGAGAAGCCCCGTGGTCAGGAAAGCACGGAACTCCGAGGACAGTGCGGACGTGTCGAGAGCGTAGCGCATCACGAAGCCGAGGGCGAAGGCTCCCAGGACGTTCACGACCAGCGTTCCCGCCGGAAAAGTGAACGCTCCCCAATCGTGAACCGCACGGCTGAGCAGGTATCGCGCTCCGCCGCCGATTGCACTGCCGAGAGCTATGTACCAGAGCACGCTCAAAAAGTAGCCTCGTCCGCGCCGCGGCGGCTATTTTGAGGGGAACGCTCCGCCGTCCTCAGTCACACACCATGGCGACCAGAACCCTGCCCGAGCGATCTGCCGGCGCATCCCAGCTCCCTGAAGGTTTATCACGCGACCAGCTCCTGGTCGCGTACCGAACCATCCTGACCGCCCGCCGGCTGGACGACAAGGAAGTCCAGCTCAAGCGGCAGAACAAGATCTTTTTCCAGATATCCGGCGCGGGGCACGAAGCCGTGCTGACCGCCGCCGGCATGGTGCTGAAGCCTGCCTACGACTGGTTCTTCACCTACTATCGCGATCGCGCCCTGTGCCTGCAGCTCGGTGTTACTCCGGCCGAGATGCTGTACGAGGCTGTTGGAGCCGCGATCGATCCGGCGTCCGGCGGCCGGCAGATGCCCAGCCATTGGGGACATCGCGACTACAATCTCGTCTCCTCTTCATCTCCCACGGGAACCCAGTTCCTGCAGGCCGCAGGCACGGCGGAAGCGTCACTGCGGGCGAAGCTGATCGGAATCACTGACGGATTTCAGGACGACGAGGTGGTGTACGTCTCCACCGGTGATGGCACGACGAGCGAAGGCGAGTTCTGGGAATCGCTGAATACCGCCTCCAATCTGAAGCTTCCGGTCATCTATCTGGTCGAGGACAACGGCTACGCGATCTCCGTTCCGGTCGAGATCAACACTGCGGGTGGCAGCATCTCCCGTCTGGTGCGCTCCTTCCCCGATCTCCTCGTGGAGGAGGTCGATGGCTGCGACTTCGTTGAGAGCTACCGCACGATGCAGCGGGCAGTTGAATACGCCAGGCAGCGCAAGGGACCGGCGCTGGTGCATGCCCATGTGATCCGGCCGTACTCTCACTCGCTGTCGGACGATGAGACGATGTACCGGCCGTCGGAGGAGCGGGATGCGGACGCGGCGCGCGATCCGGTTACGACCTTTCCGCGGTGGCTCGTCGAGCAGGGCCATGCAACCGAGGCCGAGCTTACGGCGATCCAGGAAGAGATCGACGCGGAGATCCTCGCGGCGACTGACGACGCGCTCGCCCAGGAGCAGCCGGGCCCGGAGACCGTGTACTTCGGGGTGTACTCCCCGGACGTCGATCCGACGAGCGAGCAGTTCGATACGGAGGACGACCCGCAGTTCACCGGCGACCCGACCACGATGGTGGACCTGCTCAATGCCTGCATGAAGGACGAGATGCGGCGCGAAGAACGCATCCTGGTCTTCGGCGAGGATGTTGCCGACGTATCCCGCGAGCAGTACGCCGGACAGGTGAAAGGCAAGGGCGGCGTGTTCAAGGTGACGTGGGGGCTGCAGAAGGAGTTCGGTGGTGCGCGGGTGTACAACTCGCCGCTCGCGGAGGCCAACATCGTCGGCCGCGCAATAGGTCTGGCGCTGCGCGGATTCAAACCCGTGGTCGAGATCCAGTTCTTCGACTACATCTGGCCCGCGTACATGCAGCTCCGCAACGAGCTCGCGACGATGCGCTGGCGCTCGAACAACAATTTTGCGTCACCGGTCGTGGTGCGGGTCACGTACGGTGGCTACATCCGCGGAGCGATCTACCACTCGCAGACGGGCGCCTCGCTCTTTACGCACACACCGGGACTCCGCGTCGTCTGTCCAGCGACAGCGCTCGATGCCAACGGTCTCCTGCGCACAGCTATACGGTGTGAGGACCCCGTGATCTTCCTCGAGCACAAGCATCTCTACCGTCAGACGTATAACAAGAGCCCCTACCCTGGCCCGAACTTCATGATTCCCTTCGGGAAGGCGCGGGTGGTGCGGGAAGGAAGTGACGTGACACTCGTCACTTACGGAGCGACGGTGCAGCGTGCGCTCACCGCGGCAAACGCCATCGCAGAGGAGGGAGTGAGTGTCGAGTTGATCGACCTGCGCTCACTGAGTCCATGGGATCGGGAAACTGTCTTCGCATCGGTGAAGAAGACATCGCGCGTAATCGTTGCGTACGAGGATTCGCTGTCGTGGGGGTATGGCTCCGAGATCGCGGCGGCAATCGCCGACGAGTGCTTCGCCTGGCTCGACGCGCCCGTTATGCGCGTCGCTTCGAGCGACACCTTCGTCGGCTACGCTCCCCGCCTCGAGGACGCGATTCTCCCGCAGGTGGACGACTTCAGGAAGGCTTTCGAGGAGATATCCAGGTACTGAAGCCGACACCGTGGTGGTGACGCCGACATCCTGGCCGGGGAAAGAGTCCATGTGAAGAGGGGCAGCCGATCGGGGGCTGCCCCTCTTTGTTTTGAGTACTGCTCGCTCTCCGTACGACTACTTCTTGATGCGTCCCCGCAGCCCGCCGAGCACGCCCTTGGCAGCGTCCTTCGCGGCGTCCTTCGCGCCCTCCTTGGCTCCTTCCTTTGCGCCTTCGGCTGCTCCTTCGCGGAGCGCGTCGCCGATCGATTGCCCGTCCTCACCGTCGGTGGTACCACCAAACGCAGGCATGTCGAACTTCGGCATCTCGACAACCTGGAATCCGCTCGGCACGGTGAACATCGCGTCCGCAATGTCCGAATTCTGGAAGCCGGTCATCTCGGTCGTCACGATGCTGGTTTCCTGCTTTCCGTCGGGGTTGGTCGTCACGGAGCGGGCGACGGTCTTCACCGGAACGCCGGTCAGCTTCGACTGCACCGCCTCCATCTGCTGCTTGTATTCGGCGTTGTTGAACATGTCCCCCATCGCCGTGAACGCACCGCTGTTCTGCACGAACGGGTTCACCAGGGCACGGAGCTCCGGGGCAAAGTAATAGTCGGTGGTGGTCTCGACCCGGGATGTGGACGACCGGCCCATGACCTTCGCGTTCATCGTGTAGTTCTGAATGAGCCGGACGTGCTGCGTGGAGTATCCGTTCACGACGCCGCCGGAGCCCATGCTCTGCGCTTCGACCTTCACGTCCGACATCTCCATGCGCACGAGTCCGCCGAGCGCTCCCATCATCTTGCTCATCCCCGCGAGCATGCCCTGCATGTCCCACTCCATGTACGACTTCTTGGCGGGGTCCACGAGGATCATCTTCTTCCCCCCGTCGAGGAGCAGGAAGTAGGAGCCCTTTGACCCGAACATCTCGCCACCGCCGCTGCCGCTCGCATCGAGTATCTCCACGCGAGCGTTGTCGCCGGCGAACATCCCGCGGCCCTTCATCATCACAGACTCGCGATTCCCTGTCTGCGTGCTCTGGGAGCTGATCGTGAATTCGTAGGTCGTGCCCCCGGTACTGGTCGGGGCAGCCGCGGTGAGAAGGGGTAGCACGACCACAGCGGCAACCGCCATCAGAACCCGTGTGCGGGTGAATGAACGAAGCATCAGCATCTCCAGTGCGGCATACCGCCGCCGGTAGCGGGTCCGGGACTGAGGGGGTAAACAACTGTCGGGGTCGTATTCTACGGCGACCTGATCGCCATCGCCAGTCGGCTGAGTGTATTCAGCTGCATCTGAGTATTGCCTGCCCCGTCCTGTGACTCGCACATTTGCGTCCGCCAGGCGGCCGATTCGAGCCCCTGGCTGCGCACGGCAGCACCAGAGGTGCCAGAGACTCACGGACGTGAGCGCCTGGCCGATTACCACAACCCAGGAGGTTTAGTGGGCAAGATCAACTATGGCAGGGTTGTTCTTGGCGGTGTCGTGGCCGGCGTCGTGTTCTCCCTCATGGACTTCGTGGGGATGATGATCATTCCCTTTGACTGGGAGGCCTGGATCGTCGAGCGCGGCCTGACAATGCCGCCGATGGCGACGTGGATCGTGCTGAGCTTGTTGTTTGGGATTCTTGTCGTCTGGTTGTACGCGGCGATCCGCCCGCGCTTCGGTCCCGGCGTCAAGACCGCGGTCATAGCAGCGGTTTTTGCCTGGCTCTTCTACTCCATGACTCAGTGGGCGCCGACTGCGATGGGCATGTGGTCGATGCACCTGTACTTCATGATGGCTGCCTGGGGGCTCGTCCAGACGGTGCTTGCGGTGGTCGCAGGCGCGTGGGTGTACAAGGAGGAAGGAACCGCGGCAATGTGAGCGCGCCTCTCTGGTTGGGAGCGAAGGGGCCGGACCGTACGCCGGCCCCTTCACCTTTTTTCAGGGCGCTGCCTCGTAAACCACCCTTCCTCCGACGACAGTCAGCAGCACTCGCGTGTCCCTGATCGTCTCCAGTGGCACGCGCGTGAGGTCGCGGTCGAGCAGCACAAGATCCGCAAGCTTGCCGACCTCCAGCGATCCCTTCTCCCGCTCCGTGAATTCGGCGTAAGCAGCATCAATCGTGTACGCGCGAAGCGCCTCCTCCACCGTGATCATCTGCTCCGGCACCCAGCCGCCCGGGTTCAGATCGTCAAGTGTCCGACGAGTGACAGCTGCATAGATGCCGCCGAGCGGAGTCGCAGGTTCAACGTCCCAGTCGCTTCCAAATGCCAGACGCGCCCCACCGTCCAGCAGCGACCTGAAGACATATGCCTCGCCGATCCGCTCCGGGCCCACCCGCCTCCCTGCCCAGCGCCCGTCGTCGATCGCGTGATACGGCTGCATACTGGCGATCACGCCGATGCCGGCGAATCGTGGAACGTCCGCAGGGTTGAGGTGCTGGGCATGCTCGATCCTGAACCGCCGGTCACGCGCCGCGTTCTCCCGCGCCACCTGTTCAAAAACGTCGAGCTGAACGCGGTTGGCCGCGTCACCGATGGCGTGCACCATCACATGCAGTCCCGCAGCGTCCGCCGCCCGGGTCCACGCATACAGCGAGTCACGCCGCGTGACGAACACGCCCGTCTCGCCGGGTGCGTCGTCGTACGGCTCAAGCATCGCGGCGGTGCGCGATCCGAGTGATCCGTCCACGTACGCCTTCAGGCCGCCGATCCTGAGCCAGTCGTCGCCGCGTCCCCTGGCGGCGACCTCGTCGCGCAACCGCTGCCACGAGGACAACGGCACGGCCGCATAGATCCTGGTCTTCAGCCGCCCCGACATCTGAGCGCGACGAAACACCTCCACATCGCCCCAGTCGCCCATGTTCACCACTGATGTGATGCCAAGAGCCGCGACATAGTCCATCGCCGCATCCAGTGCGCGGTCGTCGATCTCCGGATGCACTGGTGGCACGACGCGGCTCACGAGCGCCTTCGCATTGTCCTTGAGGATCCCCGTTGGCTCGCCCTGAGCCGTGCGCTCGATCACACCACCCTCGACGTTGGCGGTGGCGCTCGTCACGCCCGCGGCCGCCAGCGCCAGGCCGTTCGCAAGTGACATGTGTCCATCGAGCCGGTTGATCCAGACAGGATTGTTCGGCGTCACTGAGTCAATCCACTGCCGCGTCGGCAGCTCTCCGCCCCAGTTCTCGTGATCCCAGTTGCCGCCCGTGATCCATGTGCCCGGCGGTACCGTGGCCGCGAAGTCCCTGATCCTCGCGACGAAATCGGCCGGTGTGGGCGCGTGGCGGAGCTGCACCGAAGCGAGCGTGTGCCCGCCATCCACGAAGTGCAGATGCGAATCGAAGAACCCGGGGACGACCATGCGGCCGGTCGCGTCCACAACCCGGGTGTCCGGCCCAGTCAGCTTTCTGACCTCCGCACTCGAGCCGACCGCGACGATGCGATCTCCCGACATGGCGACGGCCTCCGCCCACGGACGCCTGGTGTCAGCGGTCCAGACGCGGGCGTTCACCACGGCGAGGGTCACGGGATTGGAGCTCACCGTCGTTGCACAACCGGTAATGGAACCGACTGCAAGCAGAGCACAGAAACCGGCTCGAAGAATCTGGGGCATCGTGGGAGTTGTGAGTGAGACGTGCTCGTCATTGCCCGTCCCTCGGCGTGCCATCGGGCGTGTGATCACTGTCACCAGAGTGACGGTCGTGATGTCGTGAGGCCATGTGCGCCAGCGGCGGGATGCCGGGCGGCCGGTGCGTCGGCCACAGCAGCGATGCCGAAACCGAAACCGCCAGCACTGACGCGACCACGCCAAGGGAGAAGAGTGTGGGAATATCATAGACCTCCTCGAGCAGCATTTTGCCGCCAATGAAAACCAGCACGACAGACAGCCCGAGCTGCAGGTAGTGGAAGCGGTCCACGATCCCCGCCAGCAGAAAATAAAGCGCGCGCAGCCCGAGCACCGCGCAGACGTTGGAGGAGTAGACGATGAACGGGTCCCGGGTAACCGCGAAGATCGCGGGAATCGAGTCGGTCGCGAAGATGATGTCGGTCGTCTCCACCAGGGCGAGCGCGATGAACAGCGGGGTCGCGACCAACCGGCTTCCTGCTCCATGCTCCTCGCGAACGAAGAACTTCTGTCCGTGGTACCGGGTTGTCACCGGAAAGAGGCGACGTACGAGGCGGAGCGTTGGATTGGACTCGGGGTCGTACGTCTCCTCCCGCTTCTGCAGCGCCATCCGGATCCCCGTGTACACCAGAAACGCTCCGAAGACGTACAGCACCCAGTGGAACCGCGCGATCAGGACCACCCCGACCGCGATCATGGTTCCGCGGAACACCAGCGCACCCAGTATCCCCCAGAACAGGACCCGGTGCTGGTACTCGGCCGGGATGCGGAAGTAGGAGAAGATCAGGACGAACACGAAGATGTTGTCCACCGACAGGGCGTACTCGATCAGGTAGCCGGTCAGGAACTCCACGCCCTTGTCGCTGCCAAGGACGAAGTACACACCGGCGCCGAACGACAGAGAGAGCGACACCCATATCGCGCTCCACGCAGCAGCCTCGCGAACGCTGACGCGATGCGCCTTGCGGTGGAAAACCCCCAGGTCAATGGCAAGCAGCGCCAGAACCACTGCGTTGAAGCCTGCCCACCACCAGAGGTTCGTCACGCCGCGGCCGGAGAGCCGCTAGCGGCGTTCTACAGCGTCACGAATGTCGAGGAGAATCTCGAGGTAGAGCTGCTCCCGCCTGTACGCGAAATCGAGCGTTGTCATCTGCTTCTCATCCCCCGACTCCCGCGCGCGCTCGAACGCCTCGCGATACATCTCGTCGAGGTTAGCCATTATGTGGTCACGCGCTCTGGACATCCGTGCCATCTCCATTGCCGCAGGGGTGAGCCGCGGTACATCGCTGCCGGTATCGAGGTCAGCCATCTGCCCCAGAACTTCTTCCGGGTCGCGCCCGTCGAACAGGTACTTGCGGGCGGCGCCTATCATCAGCCGGCGTGGGTTTACTGGGCCCGTCATCTGGCGGTGAGCACCTGGGGAAAAAGCTAATACGGGTGAGAATCAGTCACTGGCACTGTTCAGCCTGTGGAAGATAGCCTCCTCGACCGGTTCTCCGTTCCTCAGGTGGCGTACGACTATCCGCTCGAGAAGCTCCGGCGTGACCCCCGCGTACCAGATCCCCTCCGGATACACGACCATCACCGGTCCGCCGCTGCACACTCCGAGGCATGGTGTCTCTCCCCGCTTTACCCGGCCTGGTCCGAACAGCAGTCCTTCCCTCTCGAGCAGTCCGGGAAGCTCGGCATACAGCTCCCGTCCCCGCCTCTCGGAGGAGCAGAACTCGCCGGTGCACACCAGGACATGCCGGCGGTACAGGTCCATCCGCGGTGGACTCGTCACCGGTACCTGCCGGGCGCTATTCTTCGTCGCATGACTGAACAACAGAGCGGACTCGGCGCACCCGGCACCCACACCAGCGAAGCGGGCGCTCCATCTCTCGTCAGCGTCGCCTGGGGCGGCGACCAGCGCTTCGAGTTCGGGCGGCAGAACCGCCCCTGGGTGGCGCTGGACGGACGCGGCCAGGCGGGGCCAAGCCCTTTCGACGCACTGCTCGGCGCGATTGCAGCGTGCGCCGCGATCGACGTTGTTGTGATCATGGAAAAGCGTCGCACACCCGTCCGCTCTCTCCAGGTCGAAGTTGTCGCGATGCGCGCCGAGACCGTGCCACGGCGCATGACCTCCGCGGAGCTCCATTTCCAGATAGCGGGCGCCGGCATCGAGAAAGAGCAAGCCGAACGGGCCATCGACATGTCGATCAACAAGTACTGTTCCGTGCGAAGCTCGCTCGACCCGGACGCGCCGGTCACCTGGACCCTTGACCTGAGGGAGTGAGCTGAGCGGCCGGGGCTTCTGCAGCCGCCCCTCTCACGATCACCTGCGGCGTCCATCACGCCGCGCGTACGACGCGAGAGCTTCATCGGCGTCCTCCAGTTCGGCGCGCAGTTTGGTATAGCTATCGTAGCGCTCGCGGCTCACAATCCCGGAATCGACCCCTGCACGCACCGCACAGCCCGGCTCGGCAATATGGGTGCAGTCTGCGAAGCGGCACTGGTGCATGAACGCGCGAAACTCAGGAAAGCACGCTGGAAGCTCCGCAGGCGGGAGCCCCCACAGACCGACTTCGCGAAGTCCCGGGGTGTCCACAACGTATCCCCCCGCAGGTGTCGGCAACGGATGGAGAAGGCCACCAACGGTGGTGTGCCGCCCTTTCTGCACGGACTCGCTGATCTCTCCGACACGGAGATTCAAGCCGGTATACATCGTGTTCAGCAGCGATGACTTGCCGACTCCCGAAGGCCCCGTGTAAACGGAAACGAATCCGTCCATTGCCTGACGCAGCTCTGCGAGCCCTGTCCCGGCTTTGACACTGGTCATGTGCACCGTGTAACCGGCGTGCCGGTAGTCCGCAAAGCGATGGAACGTCGCCTCCTCGTCCACGAGATCGATCTTGTTGATCACCACCCGCGGCAGCAGCTCGTTCGCCTCGGCGATCGCAAGGAACCTGTCGAGCATCCGCAGATGAGGCTCCGGCTTGATCGCCGCCATCACGACCACGACCTGATCCACATTCGCAGCGAGGACGCGCTCTCCGTAGCCGGCACCGGGCTCCCGGCGCGTGAGCTGTGAGCGCCGCGGGAGAATCTCCGCAATGCGCCACGATCCGCCGCGAGTGTCCTCCTCGATCGCAACGTTGTCGCCGACGGCCAGCTTGAAAGTGGATGCGTTCTTCACCCGGCCGGAAAGACTCACCGGCACCACCTCGCCATCGCTGGTACGCGCATGCCAAACGCCACCGGTTCCGTGCAGCACGACCGCCTGCACTCTGCCCTCCGCACTCATGAGGGCTCGCCATCGCGGGCGGGCGCTGAATCCGATCCGCCCGACGGTATCAACCGCTCGAGTTGCTCCCGTGCCGACTGCAGCTGCATGTGCCCGAGCCTCTCGATCACTTCTGCCTCGCTCTGACCAAGCTCGATATAGTCGGACTCGAGATGGCCGACTGCAGTGGGATCACTCGCACGCCAGCGGACGAAGAGGAGATACGCCGCATAGGGCCTGAGCGGGTTACCGGTTGTGTCAGCCACTATCTCGACGCTGTACGACGCGCCGTCGCTCCCCTCGAAGGCGGGAGGACGGCCGTGCGCAGCGCGGTAACCGCCTATCGTGTTCGGATCGCCGAGTGTGAAATCGGCCGGCTCGAAGCGGCCCATCAATGCCGCCGACGCCGCGATCCGACCACTTCCCGAAGCACGTTGCCGGTTATGAACGCGACATTCGCTGGCCGTTCAGCGAGCCGCCTCATGAGATATGGGTACCATTGCGTGCCGAACGGCACGTAAACGCGCATCCGGTATCCGTCTGCGACGAGCGACCGCTGCAGGTCACGCCGCACGCCATAAAGCATCTGAAACTCGTACCGCCCCGGTTCGATGTCGTGCTCACGCGCGAACGCTTTCGTCTCCTCGATGATGCTCTCGTCGTGGGTGGCGATCCCCGGATAATTGCCTTCCAGCAGCAGAACACGCATGGCCCGGAGATAGTTCTCGTCAACCTCCTGTTTGTCCGGATACGCCACCGTCGGCGGCTCCATGTACGCGCCCTTGCACAGACGCACGCGTGCGCGAAGCCTGTTTGCCCAGGCGACGTCCTCCAGAGTGCGGTACAGGTAGCTCTGCAACACGACGCCAACGTTCTCCCGGTGATTCGGATAGAACCGGTGCTCGAACAGATCGAGCGTGCGCTCCGTGTAGGCGCTGCTCTCCATGTCGATGCGCACAAATGAGCCGCACTCCCGCGCATATTCAAGCAGTTCCTGCATCACCGCCACGCACAGTCCCTCAGAGACGTCGAGACCAAGCGCGGTCAGCTTCACTGAGACGTTTGCATCGAGCCGTTCCATCCGGATGCGCTGCAGCATCTCGTGGTAGGTGCGGCCCATTGCGCGCGCCTCCCCCTCGTTCCGGACGCTTTCTCCCAGAAGATCGAGCGATGCCGTGACGCCGTCGGCATTGAGTCGCCTCACCGCCGCGAGAGCTTCGTCCAGCGTCTCTCCCGCGACGAAACGGCGCGCGAAGCCGCGTGCGAGCCGGTTCCGACGGAGAAATGCTTCGAGCCGCTGTTGTCCGGACAGATACAGAAGCGTGCGACGGAACATCAGGGCGTGATCGTTCCTGCCGGGGCGATCAGCAGCACCGGGATCGCCTCGCCCGGTGCGATGTCTCCGTAGAAGCTCCAGGTCAGGAACCCGTCGTCGCTCTGCGGCTCCAGCAGGTACGCGGCCAGCCTGCCAAGCGGCTGCGCAGTCATCACGAGGTGATCGCCCGGCAGAGGGCGGCGCTCCGATGCACGCCAGGCGCCCTCCACCCTCGTTTGACGGTGTCCCTCGAACGACTGAGTGCTTCGCTGCACCGAATCGGGCACGAACTCAGCAGAGGCGTGAGCGGCGAGCGCGGCAAGCGAAGTCGCATCGAGAGTCTGAACCTGCACACCGTGAGCACCCAGAGTGGCGAACACCGTTGTGAGCTGCGCCGGCACCACGTAGGCGTGCGGAAGCCGAACAATCAGTGCCGGCTCGAAGCTGACGAACGCCGGCATCCGCACAGCGCGAAAGCTGCCCGTGCGACGCAGTCCGGCCCTCAAACCCGGCTCGGTGACGACCCCGTCAGCCGATCGCTCAATCTCCTCCACAAGCAAGTCAACGATGGGCGGGTCGCTGATCAGCCGTGCGCGGAGCGGCAGCTCGCTTCCGGGCAAGTCATCGACGCGCACGGCTTCGCGTCTTGCCGCCGCCAGGGCCGGTGCTTCCGCGGCCACCAGCGACAGCAGCTCCCGCGTGAAAGCGTACGTCGCGGACACCCGCCGCTCGAAGGGATCGTGCGAGTACGCTTCCGCGAGTATGCCGACGCCGTTTCTGAGCCCGTAGTAGTTAGTCGAGAAACGCGGACGGGAATCGAAGGTCGTCCACGCGTTCGCGCCCGGGTCATATACCAGCCGCTCCCTCCACGGAGTGGTATCCGTACCGAAGTTGCCGTAGTCGAACGTGCTGATCCCGTGGAGCTGTTCCATCCGCTCGCGCAGTGCGGGAAGCCAGATGTCGCGGGCAAGCGCACCAAGGGGTGAGGCAGGATTGAGTGGCGGCGAGTACGTCAGGGCGTAGCCGTGCATGCTGCCGTTCGTGGCGTGCAGATCAACGAAGACGTCGGGGCTCCACGCATTGAACATCGCCAGCGACGCGCGGGTCTCCGGCGCCTCGGCCTTTACGTAATCCCTGTTCAGGTCCAGTCCACCCCCATTGGGGCGCCTGCCGATCAACTCCGGGCCGTTCTGTTCAGGCCGGTTGCGCTCCTGCGGCCCGAGGTGCTCGTTCCCATCGATGTTATAGATGGGAACGGCAACGAGAACGATCGAGTCGAGCACGTTGGCCTCCCGCTCGAACGCCAGGTCCCGGAGCAACATCAGCAGTGCTTCCTTACCCTCGACTTCGCCGCCGTGGATGTTCCCCTGCACATACACAATCGGCCGGCGCAGCGCCGCGGCTTCCTGCGGATTGCGCACCAGCGGCCGGGACGCCACCACGTAAGGGATCTCGCGCCCACCAGCGGTCTTGCCCATCACCCCGAACGCGAGTGGAGCACTCAGTGCCCGGAGCGAATCGAGAAACCCCGTTACATCGGCCAGGCGCGAGGTCTCGGCGTACCCGCTGCGCTCAGCTCTTGTAGCGGGAAGACCCGCTGGCGGGCGAAGCGTGGCGGTCGGCGGCATGCACGCCAGCGTCAATATCGGCGCGAGCCAGTGCCGGACGGGTACACGCCTCCGCGGCGTTGCAGCGTTCGGTGCCTGCGTCCCCGCACGCACGCTCAGCAAGCACCCGGCACAGGTATGGAGCGAATCAACAGGCCGCTACCCTCCCGGGAGCTACGAGGATATCGGGAAAGCAGTCATGGCCGAGCTCCAGCCGGGTGGAACTTGGCTGCGCGGCGCGCCATGTCCGACAGCAGCTCGGCTGGCTGGAACCGTCCGGGGAATCGCATGTTGAGCTCATCGAGCTGCTGCACCAGCACCTCTACGCCGATCGTGTCGATGTAGCGGAACGGTCCGCCTCTGAACGGTGGGAAACCGAACCCGAACACCGCACCCACGTCTCCATCACGGGGTGATCGGATGATCCCGTCCTCCAGACACCGCGCAGCCTCGTTGAGCATCGCGAACACGCATCGCTGCTGGATCTCGTCGGCGGAAAATTCCGAGCGCACGGCACCCGACGGCGTGAGCTCGTACACCGAATCGTCCACCCCTCCCTTTTTCCCCTTCTCGTCGTACAGGTAAAAGCCCTTCTTTGCCTTGCGCCCATAGCGACCCGCTGCCACAGCCGCATCCAGCGTCCTCGATGGCTCGAACCTGTCGCTGAAGGCTTCGAACATGATCCGCGCCGCATGGCTCGCCACATCACCGCCAACTTCGTCCACGAGTGTTATCGGGCCGACCGGAAAACCGAAGTCCACAAGCGCACGATCCACCATATCAATCGCGGCTCCCTGGTCCACCAGTCGGCCAGCTTCGTTGATGTACGGGAAGAGAATGCGGTTCACGTAGAAGCCGGGACCGTCGTTAACCACAATCACGGTCTTGCCCAGCTTCTTCCCATACGCCACCGCGGTCGCCGCAACATCTGCAGCAGTCGCCGCGCCCCTGATCACTTCCAGGAGAGGCATCTTGTGAACCGGCGAGAAGAAGTGCATCCCGACGACCTGCTCGGGCCTGGCCGACGCCTCCGCTATCCGCGCGATCGGTATCGTGCTCGTGTTTGTCGCGAATACAGCATGCTCCGGAAGAACGGCTTCCGCCTCGCGCAGAACCTGGTGTTTCACGTTGATGTCCTCGAACACCGCCTCGATCAGAAGATCCACGCTGCTGAAGCCGCTGTAATCCACCGTTCCGCCGAGCAGCGCCAGCGTATCCTCGAACTCCGTCCGGGTGATCTGCCGCTTCTTGAGTCGCTCCTCGACCACTTTGCGTACGGCAGAGTAGCCTTTACCCACACGCGCGTGATCGGCGTCCTTCATCCGCACCAGAGTTCCGCGTTGCACGGCAACCGACGCGATGCCGGCCCCCATGAAACCGGCCCCGAGGATGCCAAGCTTGTTCACGGGGCGGGGCTCCACTCCCGCCTCGTCCACGCCGGGATCCTTTTTGAGCGCGGTGTTGGCGAAAAAAAGAAACACGAGCTGGCGTGATACGTTCGTGACTGCCATCTCGCCGAACAGCCTCGCCTCCTCCCGGTACCCTTCAGCGGTTCCCCTGGCGTACCCGGTCTCGACCGCGCGAATCGCTGCCAGTGGCGCAGGATAGTGGCCCTTCGTGCGCTTCCCGACCTGCTCGCGCGCCTTCCGGAACACGATCATCCGACCGAGAGGATTCCGGTCCATCAGCACAGCGCGCGCGCCCGCGGCACCACCGCTTGGCCGCCGGGTACCGTGAGCGAGCTCACGCGCGCGACGAACGGCGACCTGCCGGAGGATCGCTGGATGGACCACCTCGTCCACCAGCCCTGTCTTCAGCGCCTTCTTCGCCCGCACGTTCCGGCTGCTGAGGATCATGTCGAGCGCCTCTGGCAGACCCACAAGCCGCGGCAGACGCTGCGTTCCGCCAGCCCCGGGAATGAGTCCCAGTTGAACCTCAGGGAGCGCCAGCACCGTCTTCGCGTGGTCCGTGGCAATGCGATAGCTGCACGCCAGCGCGGTTTCCAGCCCGCCGCCCAGGCAGGCCCCATGTATCGCCGCCACGACGGGAACGCGCACTCGCTCCAGCGAGTCGAGCAGCATCTGTCCTGACCTGCTGAGCCGCTCCGCATCCCCGGCAGTCTCGAGCGGCAGGAACTCCTCTATATCCGCGCCGGCGATGAAGTTCTCCGGCTTGCCGCTGATGAGCACGGCCGCCTCGACTGAAGTGTCCCGCTCGAGCCGGTCGATAATAGCGATGAACTCGTCCCGTACTCCCCGGTTCAGTGTGTTCACCAGCTCGCCAGGCACATCCAGTATCAGGACCGCGACACCGTCCTGGATCTCCGTGCGTACGGCATACGGCGACAATCCGGCAGTCGTCATACGTCGCGCTCGATCACCGCGGCGAATCCCATTCCGCCGGCAGCGCAGACGGTCATGAGGCCGTAGCGCCCACCGCGCCGGCGCATTTCGTTGCATAGCGTGGTCGTGATGCGTGCGCCGGTGGCGCCAAAGGGATGTCCTATCGCGATGGATCCGCCCATCACGTTCAGCCTGGCACGGTCCACCTCTCCGACCGGCTCACTGAATCCGGCACGCTCCGCCCATTCGGGTGACTCGAATCCCCTGAGAGTAGACAGCGCCTGTGCGGCAAACGCCTCGTGCATCTCAATGAGATCCATATCCGCGAGCGTCAGACCCGCGCGGTGCAACGCCATCGGAGTCGCGAGCACTGGCCCCATGAGCAGCTGCTCGCCTGGATCCAGCGCCGCGTACGCGTACGACCTGATGTAGCCGATCGGCTCGTAGCCGAGCGATTTCGCCTTCCCTTCGCTCATCAGCAGCACGCACGCCGCGCCGTCGTTCAGCGGCGATGCGTTCCCGGCCGTGATCGTACCGTACTTCCTGTCGAACACCGGTTTGAGTGTGGCGAGCTGCTCGTAGCTGGTGTCGGTACGTATTCCGTTGTCGGCCGCAGCTACCGTGTCGTATTTCGGAGGCACGTAGACAGGCATGATCTCGGCAGCAAGACGCCCGTCTGCAGTGCCGGCTGCAGCCATGCGGTGGGAACGAAGAGCGAACTGATCCTGCTCCTCACGCGTGATGCCGTTGATCTTGGCCATTTTCTCTGCCGATTGGCCCATCGTTTCTCCCGTGGACGGCTCGGCGATCGCCGGAGTCAGCGGAACGAAGTCGCGCGGTCGGATTTTCGAAAGGATCCCAAGTCGGCCGCGCAGCGTCTTCGCGCGTGAGGCCATCACGAACTTCTCGGCCATTTCCCGGGAATGCAGCACCGGGATGTTCGAGAGCGACTCAGCTCCCCCGGCAATCGCGACAGCCACATGCCCGAGCGCGATCTGATCGGCGGCGTCGGTAATCGCCTGATTGGCCGAAGTGCACGCGCGACTGACGGTGAATGCCTGAACCCCCTTCGGCAGCATCGGCATCAACGCTATCTCACGCGCGATGTTGGGCGTGATCGGGTCCGGTATCACGGTGCCGAACACGAGCGCCTCAACCTCCTTCGGGTTCAGATCGGTCCGCTGGATCAGCTCTGCGACGCACAACTTGCCGAGCTCGAGCGCGGTGAAGGAGCGCAGCGTGCTACCGGACCGCGCGAAGGGCGTCCGCACGCCTGCGATGATGGCGACCCGCTGGCCATTCTGGGACGGGAACATGCCGAAAAGGTAACCAGCCGCAAGACTAGGTTACTAGGATGGCACAGCCGTCCGCCCTCAGTCGCGCCGAGGTTCTGCACCAGCTGGGCGAGCGCACCTTCGACCTGCTGATCGCAGGCGGCGGAATCAACGGCTGCGGCATCGCGCGCGATGCGGCGATGAGAGGACTGTCCGTCGCCCTGATTGAGAAGAACGATTTTGGCAGCGGCACGTCGGGTCGCTCCTCACGGATGATCCACGGTGGCGTCCGATACCTCGAGCACGGGCATTTCAGGCTCGTGGCGGAGGCCAGCCGGGAACGCCGCATTCTGCTCCGTACTGCGCCGCATCTGGTCCAGCCGATGGAGTTCGTCTGGCCGCTCTACGCCGGCGGCCGCGTGCCTAGGTGGAAGCTCTTTGCCGGGCTCAGCCTGTACGACGCCTTCGCAGCCTTTCGCAACACACGACGGCATGAGCGGCTCTCGGCCAGGGGCGTGCTGGCCCGCGAACCGGCGATACGCGCAGACGACCTGACTGGCGGCGCGATCTATTACGATGCCGTCACCGACGACGCGCGCCTCACTCTCGCCAATGCGCTGGCGGCGCGGAATGCCGGAGCGGTGGTTCTGAACCACGCAGAGGTCCTCGCGGACCAGTCGTTTCTGTCGCCGATCCTGGTCAGGGATCGGTTGTCCGGCGACGACGTGCGAGTCAGCGCGCGCTCCGTCGTCGTCGCGGTGGGACCGTGGGATCGCGGCGTAAGGGGCACGAAAGGATCGCACGTGCTGGTCTCCCGCGCGCGCACCGGCCACGACCGGGCAATCACCTTCCTTTCCGCCGAGGACCAGCGCGTGCTGTTCATGGTGCCCGATGAGGATATGACGCTGATCGGAACGACCGACCTGCCGACTACAGAATCGCCGGAGACGGTTCGCGCATCAGCTCCGGAGATCGACTACCTGCTGCGCTCCGCGAGCGCCGTTCTGGCGTGTGATCCGCTGCGCACCAGGGACGTGGTGGCCGCCTGGGCAGCCATCCGCCCTCTCGCGGCCCAACCTCCGACCGGTGAGCCGGCCAGCCTGTCGCGGGAGCACGCGATTGAGGCACGCAGCGGCGCCATCACCGTTACGGGAGGGAAGCTCACGACATACCGTCTGGTGGCAGCAGAGGTCGTTGACCGGGTCGTGAAGCAGTTGCGAATCTCCCTGCCGGGAGCGGCCACCGACCGCGTTCCGCTGCCAGGAGCGGACCGCCAGGCACGCATCGTCCAGGCGATAACCGAAAACTCCGCACTGTCCGGTCGCATCACTCCGGAAAGCGCACACAGAAAGGCCGAGCTGATGGTCGCAGTACGCGACGAAATGGCTCAGACGCTTGGCGATCTGCTAATCCGGCGCACCAGGATCGCATTCCGGCTTGCAGACCGTGGAGTCACCGTCGCGCCGGCGGTGGCGGATCTCGTGGCTCCGATTCTCGGCTGGGACACGGCTCGCCGTGCAATGGAGGTTGAACGGTTCGCGGGCGAGGTGGATGCGATGTTCAGCCTCGCCGAGCCAGGCCGGGGCGAACGTCCGCGTGCGCTCTCGGCTAGCCGCTCACCATATCGTGTATCGTCCTGAGCTCGACTATGGCGAGCTTGCGGGTCGTCGCCGGCAGTTTCAGGTGAGCCGTCTCCCCCAGCCCCTTGCCCACCAGAGCCAGTCCGATGGGGGATGACATCGTGACGTGACCCTCCTCGAACTCGACCGCGTCGCCGAATACGAGCTGATACGTCTCTCTCTCGCCCGTGGCCTCGTCCCTGACGGTCACCTCCGACCCGAGGCCCACGCGATCCGCCGGGATCTGAGACACGTCTATCTGTGACAGCTTGCTGAGGCGCTGGCGGAGCTGGCCCAGGCGCGCCTGGACAAACTGTTGCCGCTCCAGCGCAGCTTTGTACTCGCTGTTCTCCCGCAGATCGCCGTGTTCCACGGCTTTCCGGATCTCGCCCGGCAGCACGACGTTCAGCTCGTGCTGAAGGCGCGCCACTTCCGCGCCAAGTTTGGCTTTCAGCTCTTCAATCATTGCAACCGACTGCGTTGTTGGTGGCTCTGGCACCGCGGTGCCTGCATCGGTGATCCGCTGCGGGGCGCGTCGCGTGCCTCGCCGGTCCCCCCGCGAAAGCCACGGCGCCCGACCTTGACGGCCGGGCGCCGTGTGTCAACTCCCGCGTGCCCGGTGGGGACGGCGCACGCCGAACCGACGTTTTGAAGCTAGCCAGTTCGTCCCGCTGGAGCAATCGGCACCTGCGACTCATACGCCGTTATCACCGCCTGCGCCGCTTCCGCCGGATCATCCGTGAGAATTATGAGATCCAGATCGCCGGGTGTGATCTTCCTCTCTCTCGCCACACGTGTCTGCATCCATCGGAGCAGCCCCGCCCAGTAGGCACGGCCGAAGAGAACGACCGGGAACTGATGGATCTTCCCCGTCTGGATGAGCGTGAGCGACTCGAACAGCTCATCGAGCGTACCAAAGCCGCCCGGGAAGATGATGAACGCCGATGAGTACTTGATGAACATCGTCTTCCGCACGAAGAAGTAGCGGAAGTTGATGAGTGTCTCCACGTACGGATTTGCGCCCTGTTCGAATGGCAGCTCAATGTTGCAGCCGATCGAACGACCACCGCCAAGCTGAGCCCCCTTGTTCGCGGCCTCCATGATTCCCGGACCGGCACCGGTGAGGATGGAGAAGCCCGCCCGGGCGAGAAGGCGTGCCACTTCGCAAGCATGTCCATAATGCGGATCGTCCGGCCCGATTCGCGCGGAACCGAAGATGGTGACCCCCTTCTCGACGGCAGCGAGCGTATCGAATCCTTCTATGAACTCGCCCATGATTCGCAGCACGCGCCACGGATCGGTCCGGGTAAAATCCGCTCCACGCGGATGCTGCAGGAGCTTCGTGTCCTCTGTGACGGGATACGCATCCCTCAGAGCCTCGTCAACGATGCGCGTAGCCCCTGCGATTCTGGCCTCCAACCGCTGCGACGGGGGTATCCGACCTGCCTTACGATGCCCTTCCTCGGCGCGGGCGCGCACTCCGGCGACTGCCTTCTGCTCAACGGATGCGAGTACTTTGGGGTCGACCTGCTTGCCGGAAGGCGTGCGCGGTCCTTTCGTGTTCCTGCGCGCGGCTGTGTTCCCACGCTTTGGTTTTCCGGAGCTCTGTTTTCGCGTCGCCATCAGCTGTCAGACCGTTCGAACGAGGAACGACAATTTACGCGCTGATTTCGTGAGCTGGGGCGAGTCCTGCCGGTAATCGTCATTGTCGCCGATGGCGCGCGTCCCGATGCGATCGCATCAGGGACGGCTTCGGGTGACCTCCCTGCGCTCGGAGCGCTATGCGACGACGGCGGCCTTTACACCGTCACCACGTGTGCGCCTTCCGTGACGGGGCCCGCGTACGCACCGTTTCTTATCGGACGATTCCCCGCACCGATAGGGTTGCCGGGACTGCGCTGGTTTGACCGTACGAGGCGGACCTGCACGCTTCCGGGACACTCCCGCAGCTACGTCGGGTTCGAGATGCGGCACCTGGACGAGGATCTCGATCCTGTCAGCCCGACTATATACGAGCTGGTTCCATCGAGCCTGGGAGCCCTGAGCGTGATCACGCGCGGCCTGCCTGCCCGCAACCGCATCGGATACGGCCTGACCTCCAGGATCCGAACCGGACTGACTCACTTCCGTGGCAACGTTCAGGGCTGGCTCGACATCGATCGCGCAGTCGCGCGGGAGTTGTGCGGTCGGATCGGTCGTGACCACCCAGACTTCGTTTTCGCCGCAATGACCGGCGCAGATAAGACGTCTCACGCCAAGGGCTATGACTCGCCGCTCCTCCTTGAATCGCTGAAAATCGTGGACGGCCTGGTCGGTGATCTCCGCACGAGTCTCGAGGCCTCAGGGATGTGGGGGCAGACCCAGCTCTGGGTCGTGAGCGATCACGGCCACGTCCATCTGAAGGAGCACGAAGACCTGGTCCGCGTGCTCTCGGACTGGGGCCACAGTGTGCGCGCGCACCCGTGGGTCTACACCTCCCGCGGGGAAGTGGCAGTCATGGTGAGCGGGAATGCGCTGGCGCATCTGTATCTTGATCTCGAATCACGCCAGCGCCGATGGTGGCGGGGGCTGGCACTCAGATGGGAAGCAGCTGTTCAGCAGCTCCTTACGCGCGATTCTGTTGACCTGGTGCTGCTGCCACACTCGGCAAGCTCTGTGGAGATCCGCGCCAGAGGAGGGCGCGGTTCTGCCATGCTGGAGGTTCTCGACGGCCGATATGCATATCGGCCCCGGAGCGGGGATCCGCTCGGCATAGGCGAGCCGCCGGAGATGGACAGGGAGGAAGCTTACGACGCTACAATCGACAGCGATTACCCAGACGGACTCGTGCAGATCGCGGCGATGTGCACTGCTGAGCGCTCCGGAGACGTGATTCTGTCGGCTACGCGCGACTGGGATTTCCGCGCGCGCTATGAACCTATTCCGCACGTTTCATCGCACGGGGCCTTGCACCGTGATCACATGCTCGTTCCCCTGATACTGAATCGCCTGCCCCGGACTGTGCCGCGCCGCACTGCCGACATCTTTCCCAGTGCGCTCGCTGCGCTGGGTGTCAGTCCACCGCGCCTGCTTGACGGCCGGAGCTTTCTCTAATCGTCGTCCAGCTCCACGATCTCGACAGAGGCCGCACCCTCTGAGATCATCAGGCGCCCGACTGATGGGCTCACGTTGAACCGTCGCGGGCCGGCCGCACCGGGGTTCACCACCAGGCGAGCCCCGTCCTGGTGTACAAGCTGTCGATGCGTGTGGCCGTAAACGAGCACGTCCTGGGGGTAGCGGGCGAGGAGTGATTCCGGATGAGGGCTTCCGAGCTCGTGTCCATGGCTTACATGCAGCGAGACACCGTCGATGTTCATGACGACCTCCTGCTGCAGTCCGGGAACTCCGGGTGGATCGGTGTTACCGAAGACGGCGATCACAGGAGCGATAGCGCTCAGCTCGTCGATCACCTCGGGTCCGCCCACGTCGCCGGCGTGCAGGATGAGTTCCACGCCGCGAAGCGCGGTGTGCACCGAGGGGCGCACCAGTCCGTGAGTATCCGAGACAAGGCCGATGGACCGTTTGGATCGCGGCTGGCTCATTTCTGTATAATGCAGACGATGTCGTGGACACGCCTGGTTCGGCAGCTTGCCCTGCGATCGCTGCGGAAGCCCTCGCTCATTCCGGCACTGCTCACCGTTGCCTGGCGGTTCCGGCGTCGCGGATGGTACCGGCGCGCTCCGTTCCTGCCGCTGCCGGCGCGTGACTACCTCCGCTGGCGGATGTACACCGCGTACGGTGATGCCGAAGCCGTGCCGCCCGTGGGTGACGTGGAGCGCTACGCCTACTGGACAGTGGGCCGGAGTTGATGACAATGACTGTCCAGCCTTCCGGAGAGCAGGCGACGACGCTCCAACTGGAAAGCTGGATCAAGGCGCAGGCGTACGCGCTGGGGTTCGACCTCGTGGGAATCACAGAGCTCGGCCCGGCCGACTCCAATGGCCACCTCGACGCGTGGCTCGCCGCGGGCTACGCCGGCGAGATGGAGTACATGGCAAGAAATGCGGACAAGCGCCGTGATTCCAGCCGTCCGGTTCCCGGCACCATTTCAGCAGTTGTAGTCGCTCTCAACTACGGGGGCACAGCGCCGTCCGGGCCGATCGCGAGGTACGCGCGGGGTGACGATTACCACGACGTCATGCTGGCGAAACTCCGGGAGCTGCATCGCCAGCTGGCCGAGCGGGTCGGGCGGGAGATCCACGGCAAGCCGTACGTCGATACTGGGCCGGTACTCGAGCGTGAGCTCGCCCGCCGCGCCGGACTCGGCTGGTTCGGGAAGAACGCCAACCTGATCAACCCGAGGCTCGGCTCGTATTTCTTCATCGGCTCCCTGTTCACCGATCTCGCGCTGCAGCCTGATGCTCCGTTCGACGAGGACCGTTGCGGCACATGCACGCGGTGCCTGGACGAGTGTCCCACCGACGCGTTCGTCGAGCCCCGGGTGCTCGACTCTCGCAAGTGCATCTCCTATCTCACGATCGAGCTGCGCGGGGACATACCTGAAGAACTGCGTGCGCCGATAGGCGACCGCATCTACGGCTGCGATGTGTGCCAGGAAGTGTGTCCCTGGAACATCCGCTTCTCGAAGGACCTCGCCGAGCCGGCACTCGCGCCCCGTGAGGAGAACATCTCACCAGACCCCGCAGAGTTCGTCCGGTTGAGCGAAGAAGAGTTCCGCACCCGGTTCAGACGCTCGGCCATCAAGCGAACGAAGCGACGCGGTCTCGTGCGCAACGCAGCCGTCGCGCTGGGAAACGACGCCCGCGCTGAAAACGCTGGTCCGCTAATACAGGCTCTGGAGGATCCTGAGCCACTCATCCGGGAACACGCCCGCTGGGCGATCGCGAAGAGGGCGGCCGGGCTTACGCCGCGGGACTAGGCGACCTTTCCCGTCGGCAGGTTCCCCCCATGGCGGAGGAAATCCGCAAAGTCTTCAGGGAGTCCAGCGGCACGAACGGCCGCGGCCGCTGCTTCGACATCGTACTCCACGCGAACGAACTCGACCTCCGGCAGTCCATCGCCAACCGTGAGCAGCACGTAACCGGCGCGCCAGTCGCCATCCTTGGGCCTGCCGACGCTCCCCGTGTTCAAAAAATGGATCCCCTTGATCATGCGATGCCAGGGCAGGTGCGTGTGGCCGAACGCGATCACGTCTCCCTCCTCGAGGCCCGCTGCCGCAGCCATCTTCAGGCAGAAGTCATCCGAACGGTTGGCGGTCCAGTACACAGTGTTCAGCACAGGGGTGCCGTGCACCAGCACGACCCGCGACCCGGATACATGCCCGCCCAGAGGGCGCAGGTCCATAGAGAATGGCAGAGCGCCGAGGTACTGCTTCGTTTCGGGCGTCACCACGCTGCGTGTGAACTCATAGCTGACGTGTGACAGCTCCTCCTGCCGCGCATCCTCGTACCTGCAACCGCAGTGCTTATAGTCCGTGGCCACCGTCGAGTCGTAGTTGCCGGCGATTCCTGCGATCCCGTGCTCGCGAAGGCGCGACACCACTTCATTCGGATTCGCCGAGTAACCCACGAGATCGCCGAGGTGGTACGTCGCATCAGTATTTCTCGCAGTAATGTCAGCCAGCACCGCATCCAAAGCGTGGATGTTCGCGTGAATGTCGGAGATCAGCGCGTAGCGCATCACGTCACCTCATCGCAGTTCATTTCATGCTCGCGACTGTCCCAGCCACATGCGCTGCAGCGGCATCGGCTGTGACGACCGCGGCGGTCGGCGTAAAGCCGAAATACCTGCGGCCGGCCCACAGTGAGACGTACACCAGTCCGATCAGCGCCGGCACCTCGATGAGCGGGCCTACCACGGCCGCGAGCGCTTCACCCGACGCTATCCCGAACGTTGCCACAGCCACGGCGATCGCCAGCTCGAAGTTATTGCCCGCTGCTGTGAACGAGAGAGATGCCGTCTCCTGGTAGCCGAAGCCAAGCCTTCTCGAGACCGCGAACGCCAGGCCGAACATCACGAAGAAGTACACGAGCAGCGGCGCGGCGATGCGCAGAACGTCGAGCGGTAGCTGGAGGATGCGGTCACCCTGCATGGCAAACATCAGCACGATCGTGTACAGCAGTCCGATCAGCGCAGTCGGGCCGAACCTCGGCATGAAGGTGTTGTCGTACCAGACTCCGCCTTTCCTGCTCACCAGGGCACGCCGGGTCACGTATCCCGCGAGAAGCGGAATGCCGAGGAAGATCAGGACGCTCTTCGCGATCTCCCACATCGAAACGTCTACTACGGCTGTCTCAGCACCGAACCAGCCGGGTACGGCAGTAAGAAACAGCCAGCCGAGAAAGCTGTACATCAAAATCTGAAAGACTGAGTTCAATGCGACGAGCACGGCCGCAAGCTCACCCGATCCACAGGCCAGTGTGTTCCAGATCAGCACCATCGCGATGCATCGCGCCAGCCCGATCAGGATCACTCCGTTGCGGTATTCGGGCATGTCCGGAAGGAAGATCCACGCGAGTGCGAACATGACCAGCGGTCCGAGGACCCAGTTCAGCACCAGGGACGTGCCGAGCAGCCGCCTGTTCTCGATGTGCCGGCCGATCGTCTCGTATCGCACCTTTGCCAGAACCGGATACATCATCCACAGCAGTCCGATGGCTATCGGAACGGACACGCCGGCAAGCTGCACTCTGTCGAGAGCGGCGCCGAGCTCCGGGAACACTCTTCCGAGCAGCAGCCCGAGCGCCATCGCGATGAAAATCCACAGCGGCAGAAATCGGTCGAGCGCGGAGAGCCGCCGGACTATCGCGGCCGGATCCGCTGCAAAGTCCGGTGACGCAGGTCTCAGGGTCGCGTCCAGTGGCGACTGAGCAGCGGCCGGTGGACCGGCGCTCATTTCACCCGCGAGGTGATGGAACGCGAGCTCAGCATGGCTCCGACGCCCGGGCGCTTGCGCGAGCCGCGCCGTGCCTGCGTTCCCTCGCTAGGGCGGCAACCTCCGGAAACGAGTCATGCACGCAGGCAAGAAGGCTGGCGTGAACGGGATCGCCCGGGGCGGATAACCGGTAGTGCGCAAATTTCCACTCGCGAGTGGCATCCACGAGACCGGCTCGCCGCAGATACGCGAGGTGTCGCGAGACCGTCGGCTGCGGGAGACGCAGGATGTCAACGATGTCGCAGACGCACAGCTCCCCGGCGCTCAGCACGTTGAGAATCCTGATCCGGGTAGGATCGGCGAAGGCCTTGAACGCTGCGTCCATACCCTCGAGGGTAGGACGGATCATCGCGGTTGAAATGGACTCTGTCATATTCGCGTTAGCAGATAATATACGCTTACGCATATATGACGGCAACGTCGTGCAGTCCGCGCAAGCGCCGCGATCAGCTTCCGGTCACTTTCTCAGCCGCTTCAGGTGGCGAGGAGCTTCTTGTGCGACCTCAGCTCCGCCTCCAGCCGGCCGCACATGAGATCGCAGAGATGGAAGACGTTCCGATCGGCGAGTGAGTAGTACACGAACAGCCCGTCCTTCCGGCGCAACACGAAGCCCAGTCCGTACAGCAGCTGCAGGTGCCGGGAGACGTTCGCCTGCCCGAGCCCGGTTTCCTCCACGACGTCCGACACGGTCATCTCACCCGCCCGCAGGCAGTTGAGAATGTTGAGTCGGGCAGGCTCAGCGAGTGCCTTGAAGCGTTCGGCAACGAGCTCGAGCACCTCTGGCGTGTACGTCAGCTTCGCCACGTGCCGCTGATCTCCCGTGCGCCGCGCGACTGCTCCACCCGGGCTCCGCTCACGCGGCCCCGGCGAGCGTCTGCTCCGGCTGCCCGCTTTCAACCGGAAGACCGCTGCGCCGCCACTCGAGGATCCCACCGCTCAGGTTGCTGACATTCCGGATGCCATTCGCCCGCAACACGCTTGCCGCAATCGCGGAGCGACTCCCCGACTGGCAGTGCACAACCACCGGCCGGTCACGCGGGATCTCGTCCAGTCGCTCAGGCAGATACCCGACCGGGATGTTTGAAACGCCAGGCAGGTGCCCTTCCTCCCACTCCGCGCGTCCGCGCACGTCGATGACGGTTACGTCTCCCCGCTGAAGCTTTTCATTCACTTCCACCGGCGAGATCTGCGGGGCCGTAGCGAGCTCGTGCCCCGCGGCTTCCCACTGGCGAACGACCTCGGCACTGAAGTACCCAGCGGTCGAGTCCAATCCTATGAACGCAAGATCGCGGACAGCCTCGTCAATGGCCGAGTGGTCATCATGCCCGTGCACTATCAGGCTGAAGCTATCCTCATAGGGGAGCAGCCATCCTGCCCACGTGTTGAAGCTCTTGTTCAGTGGAATGTTGACGGTTCCCGGGATATGTCCGGCTGCGAACTCGGCGGCCGGGCGGGTATCGACAATCAATTCCTTCGCAGCAAGCCTCTGCTCGAGCTGCAGAAGCGTGAGCCGCTCCGGACGGTGAAAGCCACCCAGGATCGCCGGCCCTTCCTTGTTGATCCGCTTCATCTCGGCGAAGTACTTCGGCGGTTCCGGCTGTCCGGCCAGTACGGCAGCAACGAATTCCTCTTCGTCCTCCGCCACCAGTCCCCAGTTCGCGATCTTCTCGTACCCGATCGTGGACTGCGGCACTGCGCCCAGCGCCTTGCCGCACGCGGAGCCGGCTCCATGTCCCGGCCAGATCTGAAGGTGATCGGGCAGCTCCTTGAACCGCTGCAGGCTGTGGAAGAGGGTACGCGCACTCGCCTCCATCGTGTTCATCACCTTCGCAGCCTTCTCCAGCAGATCGGGGCGACCGACGTCCCCAACGAAGACGAAATCTCCGGTCAGAATACCGATCGGCCGATCGGTGGCTGGAGTGTCGGTGACCAGGAAGCTGACGTGTTCTGGGGTGTGTCCCGGGGTGTGCATCACCTGAAATCTCAGGTTGCCAACCATGAACTCGTCCCCGTCGGTAACGAGCTTCGCACCAGCGTCGCCGGCAAACCCGTACTTCCAGTCAGCGTCCCCCTCGTCGGAGAGATACAGCTGCGCGCCCGTTGTGGAGGCGAGTTCGCGGGCACCCGACACGAAGTCGGCGTGGATGTGCGTTTCGGTGACGTGCGTGATACGCAGGCCCTCATCCTCCGCCAGATTCACGTACTGCTCCACGTCGCGGTTCGGGTCAATCACGACAGCTTCACCCGTGGCCTGACAGCCGATCAGGTAGCTGGCCTGCGCCAGCTTCGCGTCGTATATGCGCTTGAGCAGCATGAGTAGCTCCTCTCAATCAGTGATTAATGGTAACTGTGCGAACAGGCACGTTGACATCAGCTGCATGTATTCCCAGCACAGTGCGGTTCTGATACAGGATGAAAGCCCCCATGATGACCAGGAACACCGCAAACGATCGCCGTAACGCATGCTGCGGGACGAACCGCACGAGCCAGGTGCCTGCGAGAATGCCGACCACCGCAATGGCTGTAAAAGCAGCCATGAAGCCCCACTGAACCTCCACCTGGCCCAGATAGCCGACGAACCCGGCGAATGACTTGAGCGCTATCACCAGCAGCGAAGTTCCGATCGCCTGCTTCATCGGCACTCGGCCGAGCACAACCAGCGCGGGGACGATTAGAAACCCTCCTCCCACCCCCACAAGCCCGGTCAGGACCCCTACGGCCAGCCCCTCCACGACTATGAGCAGCAGCGGCATCGGCACGTCCGGAGGAGGTGGCGCGCCGGCGGCGAGTCGTGGCGTGCTGTCGCGGAACATGAAGATCGCTGCGAGCAGCATCACCAGAGCGAAAAGCGTGAGCTGTGCGGCACCGGTGAAGAACACTGCGAGGCGGGCACCGAGGTAGGTGCCGGCCATCGCCACCACGCCGAACACGACAGCCACGCGAAGGTTCACGTTCCCGGCACGCCAGTGGCCCACTGCGCCAAAGAGGCTGGTCGCTCCAACGACGCCCAGACTCATCGCGATCGCCTCCTTGGCGTCGAATCCCAGGACGTACACGAAGATCGGTACGGTCAGGATGGAGCCTCCGCCACCGAGCATTCCGAGTGACAGGCCTATGAGCGCGGCGAGAGCTAACCCGAGAATCATCATCGGCTACCGGGACAAGCTACGCGCAGCTTCGGACGCCGGAAGCGATCGAGCGACCTGGCGCCGGAGATGCCCGGCCGAGTCCGCGCGGTGGCTCCCCGCTGATCAACGCCTGCACCATCGCGCCCACGTCGCAGGTGGCCGGCCGGTTATAGGACAGCCGCGAGAGCACCATCGCCATGCCGCACCTGTCGGTGACGCCAGCAAACATGAGCCCCGTGCCGACGAACGCAGGGAGCAGCGCGAACAATGGATTGAAGAGCAGGCCCAGCAGTGCACCAGACGCTGCAAGGGCGCCTGCGAGGATTCGTACCTGCCGCTCGAGGGAGATACGCCTTGCGCCGCGGATCACGGGGTTGCCGGCTGCAACCCAGCCGTTCACGCCTCCGTCAAGCACGTGCAGGTTCGGCATGCCTGCGCTCTTCAGCGCGTCCTCCGCCTTGCGGGCACGCTGGCCCGACTGGCAGACGAGCACTACCGGCTCGGTGACGGTTGCCCGAAGCTCCGGCCCGTGCTCACCAAGGGTGTCCAGCGGGACGTTGTAGGCGCCGCGGATATGTACAGCCTCGTACTCGCCCGGCGTCCGGACGTCGAGCAATCGGACTGCGGCGTCCTCTTCTAGGAGCGCAGCGAGCTCTGCAGGTCGTATGACTGGCGCTGAGATCATAGTCGGTATCTGGAAGGACGTGTGGTAGTCAGAGGCGCCACAAGCGCCCGGTAAGTCTTTAACTATATCGTTATATACGTATATTGTCAACCAGCCGCACCTCTGTCACATTGCTTTCGGCAGCGATCTGAGCTGGCAGCAGGTCACGCCACGGCGGATGCCGCCTCTGAGCCCCACCGCGTGGACGCCCGCGGGGGCCGGGATTTACATTGGTACTGTGGATATTGCGGGCGTCGCCAGCCCGCCTCGCTGTACCGGGGTCGTCATGAAGCATCATCTGGTCGGGAAGCCACACCTTGCCGCGGGTCTCGCGGTTCTGCTCTGCGCCGCACCTGCGCGCGCGCAGCTCGCGGAGGGCTGCTGCGCCACGGTGATGGTGCACGGCAGCGAATTCGCGGCGCTGACCCCCGCCAGACACTACTTCCATATCTGGATCGAGCCCGAGTCACGCGTATTCGGCTGGCGGCAGAGCTATCCAGCCGCGGCTCGCGAAGCCTTTGCCGCGTGGGACGCTGTGGAGCTGCCGGTGAGCTTTACTTTCGTCGAGGATTCGTCGGAGGCGAATCTGCTCGTGTACTGGCGTCGGAGAATAGGCCACCAGCTCCGCGGCCGCAGCACCTGGTGGACCACGGCAGGCATCGGGTACGTTCGCGGCGAGATCGAGATCGTCGTTGCACCGATGGATGGGCAGCGCAGCGACCATTCCCTTGTGCGCGGGATCGTAATGCACGAAATCGGTCACCTGCTCGGCCTGCATCACGCGAGTGAGCCGTGGAGCGTGATGGCGCGCACTGTTCGCGTGAGCGATCTGTCCAGACAGGACATCCAGCGAGTACGGGCGCTGTATTTGCCAGTGACAGCCTCACAATGAGCGAACGCGTCGCGCGCCGGTGACCTCCGGGAGTCTGAATGGAGGCGAGTTCGACGTAGCCATCGTCGGCGGCGGGCCGGCGGGGCTCAGCGCTGGCGTGTGGCTGGGCCGATACCTGCGCCGGGTGGTGCTCGTTGATGCCGGAGACCCGCGCAACTGGGAGACCCGCGGCATAAACGGACTGCTCGGCCACGGTACCGTCACGCCAGCCGAGCTCCGGGGACGTGGGCGGGAGGACTGCCGTCGCTTCGGAGTCCACCTTCTGGACGACGAAGTCGAGCGCGTCACCCGTGAGGACGAAGAATCATTCCGCCTGCAGCTCGCCGGAGGCCACCAGTTCACGGCGCCCCGGCTCCTGCTCGCCTTCGGGCTGCGGGACGTCTGGCCCGAGATTCCCGGGCTCGAGCGCTGCTACGGGGAGACAGTGCACGTCTGCCCCGACTGCGACGGATACGAGGCGCGTGGCAGGAAAACGCTCGTGATCGGAACTGGCCGGAAGGCGGTCGGCATGGCACTCGCGCTCACAACATGGACACGCGAGATCGTGATCTGCACTAACGGTAAGCCGGCCGAAATGGACGAGGAGCTGTGCTCCAGGCTCGATGCCCTGGGAATACCCGTTATCGAGGCTTTGATACGCGGCATGCAATCAGCACGGGGAGAGGTGCAGACTGCGGAGCTGGAGAACGGGATGCAGCTCGACTGTGAGCGTGTGTTCTTCAGCATCGGCCAGTTCCCCGCAGACGATCTCGGTACTCAGCTCGGCTGCGCACGCGATCACCACGGGCAGATTGAGATTGACCACCGAGGGGCAACGTCCGTGCAGAACGTGTTCGCTGCCGGTGACATCACACCCGGACCGCAGCTGGCGAGCGTTGCCGCAGCAGGCGGTACGGTTGCCGCCCTGTCGATTCACCGGTCACTGCTGCCCGAGGTCCAGAAGGTGGACTGAAGCCCGCGCGCGCGGGCCCGCCAGCTACTGTTTGAGCGCCACCTTCTGCTTGCGGTGCTTACGGACGATGTGAAGCGTTATCTCGCGCGAGCCACTGGCGCTGCGAAGCCGCCGCTGCTCCGCGGTTATCGCCCGGCGCAGCTGCGAGACGTCGTTCACGGCGCTGTCGCCCACCGCTATGATCACGTCGCCCCCACGGAGCCCGGACTGCTCCGCGGGCGTGCCGGGATTCACCTTCACCACGAACACGCCACGACGCAGTCCTACCAGATCCGCGAGGTCGTCGTTCAGCGGAGTCATTTCCGCACCCGCGACAGCAGATAGAGCAGCGCGGGCGAACACCATCGGTGCCACGGAAGCCCTCGCACCAGCCTCGGCGCTGGCCCTCGCCAGGCGCTCCAGCTGCAGCTTCTCCTCGGTGGTCAGCTGCCGGTGCTTCTCCAGCTCTTTGCGCAGTTCCGCCTCTGCCCGCACCATCTCCCGGCGTATCTCCGCTGAAAGGTCTGGCGTAGGCACATACATCCGCCCGGACACCGATACTGTCCCGCCATGTGCCGCGGGGCGTCGTCCAACCGTAACGGCCACCGTGCGTACTGCCCTGTTTCTTCGGACGCGCATGTTCAGCCGGGCGCCCGGCTTGAGCATCTCATACAGGGGGAACGGCTCGGAGACGACGTCCTTGCCGTTGTACGAGAGCACGGTGTCCCCGGCACTCAGGCCAGCTCGCTCCGCAGGGGAGCCCGGCTCCACGGACACGATCACCGGGTACGCGGCGTAGGAAACGAGCACCTTGCGCTCGACAACACGATCGTTATGCCGGCGCTCGGAGGTCTGCATGCGCTGGTCGCCGGAGTATACGATCCCGATGTACCCGTCCGGCCGCGTGATGCGCGTCGGCGCTAGCGGGGCCGGCTGCTTTGATGGCGTGGTGGGCGTTACCGGTGTTGGAGGCGTCGGGGGAGTTACGCCCTGAGCCGCCATCGAACCGGGAACACCCGTGGCAAGCGCCAGGACCACGATGCCAGCGGCAGCGCGACGCGATATGCGCGTAAACCCCGGGTGAACTGCAATCGACTGCTGTCTCATCTCAAAACCTGTCAATCTTCGTCCCTTCGGGGAGCGCCAGATCGAGCTGCTGAAGTGTTGCCTCGCGCGCACCGAGCGCAGCGAGGTAGTAACTGTTGATCACGGGATCCTGTGGCGAAAGTGTCAGTGCCGAGCGGGTGACACCCATCAGCTCGTCGAGCGCGGCAAGCCGCTGCTTGAACATCACCGGGGTGTTGGTTCCCATCGTGGTATCGTCCGCCATGAGGAACGCCGCCGCACGCTGATAGTCCTGCTGCGCGCGGAGCAGCACGGTCATCGCGTCCGCCTCGGATGCGAATTGCACGTTCGCATCGACCCCTTCACCGGCAACAACGGTCGTCGCAGGGGCATCCGCAGGGTCGCCCTGCGCGATCACGCTCATTCGCCCTCCTGCTGCGCCGGCGGCCACGAGCGCAAGAGACGCGGCGATACGCAGGCCCCAGTGCCCGATATGGAAGCTTCGACGGCGCTGCACCGATGGCCTCGCGTCGCTCACGGCTCCCTCTCCGATCAGCCCTTCGGCTGTCAGTGCAGGGCGCAACGCATCCCAGGTGGTCAGGGGCTCGACAGCATGGTGGCGCTCCGACGCGGCAAGATCGCGAAGTGCCTGGAACGCACTGCGTTCCCGCGCACAGAGCGCGCAACTCTGCAGGTGCGCGAACTCCTGTGAAGTGGGTTCAACGTCTACCAGCTCAGCGAGCCGGTCAGCAGGCAGGTGCAGCATGACTCCTATCCATCGCCGGCATTGTGTCCTCGACCAGGTGCGCGAGCAGCCGGCGAAGCTTCGCGCGCGCCTTGAACAGTTGTGACTTGGAGCCACCGGCGGTGATGCCGAGCTCTGTCGCTATCTCTTCGTGCGTATATCCCTCTACATCGTGCAATACGAACACCGCTCTCGCGCCCGGAGACAACCGGCTCACCGCGGCCTCGATCGACTGCGCCACAAAGCTCCGGTCGAAGTCCTCCTGCGGTGCGGCAACGTCGTCCGGCATGTCCGTCTCCGTACGATCCAGACGCCTGATCTTTCGCAGAGCATTCAGCGTGCGATTCACCGCAATCCGATGCGCCCACGTCCCGAACTGCGCTTCTCCCCGGTATCCTGGCAACGCCCGGAAGATCTGCATCCAGACCTCCTGCGCGATGTCCGCCGCCAGATCCATATCCCCGCACAGCCGCCGTATCACCGCGTCGATGTGCGGCGAGTGCTGCACCCACAGCGAGCGCAGCGCGGTCTCGTCGCCGTCGCGGGCGCGCTGGAGAAGTAGTTGATCGGTGGACATCCGGTTATCCGTCGAGTTAGTCACTCCGGTCAGTACGAGGGTTTCCAGCCAAAGGTTTAGCCGCATCGGCCTCGTTGCGCGGCTGGATCCCTGGCGACCAGCGCCCGGAAGGTTGTCCGTGGCACGGGGTTAGCGCCTTCACTGCCACGAGTAGTGACCGCCTGCCCAGGCTGACCACGCAAGAGTTAGCTCCGCCATGCACCGGTTAACCCTCAGTTCTGCTGCCGCAGCCATGATTTTTCTATTGCGCCGACCCCAAACATCCGGAACTTTGGATCGTCCTATGCTGTAGCTACCAGTGGGCCGCTAGTCCGACCCACTGGGATTCGTGTCTCCCCAAGTCTGGATGGTGGTAGCAGTGCTTCGCGTCGTTATCACGGTGCTCGGCCTCAACAATCCGAGCGATGCGCTTCCGGCCAAGGCGCCGGACGACGCCGGGATGTCCGCCAATCGCCTCGCGGTCGTAGACCGCGTCGTGAACCGCGGCATATCCGCCGGTGGTTACCCGGGTGCGGCCGTTGTTGTCGGCCGCAGAGGTGGTATCGTGCTGCAGCGTGGCTTCGGCCACATGGACTGGAACGCCTCCAGCAGCAACTCCGTTTCCGCCGACCAGACACTGTACGACCTCGCGTCTCTGACCAAGGTCGTCGGGACGACCGCGGCGATGATGGCGCTGTACGACGATGGTCGCATCCAGCTCGGTCAGAAGGTGACCGAATTCCTGCCGGAGTTTTCCGGTGGATTGAACGACCTGGTGACGATTGAGCATCTGCTCACCCACCGCGCCGGTCTCCCAGCCGGACGTGACATCTGGAAGATCGCGAACAGTCCCTCCGAGGCGCGTACCGCTGTTCTCAGCTCCCGCGCGCACGATGTACCGGGGCGTACGTACGTGTACTCCGACATCGGTGCCGACGTGCTCGGCTACCTCGTCGAGGCCGTCGCCCAGCAGCCGCTGGATGTGTACCTGCACAATCGCGTCTTCGGACCGCTGCGCATGCACAGCACGTTCTTCCGCCCCGCTGACTCGCTCCGCTACCGCATCGCCCCGACGGCGGAGTTCTCCTCGCGCGGCTCGCCGCTGCGGGGCGTCGTGCACGACATCAACGCTCACGCGCTGGGTGGCGTGGCTGGACATGCGGGGCTGTTCAGCACTGCGTCCGACGTCGCGATCTTCGCGCAGATGATGCTCAACCGCGGTGAGTACAGGGGCGAGCAGATCTTCAAGCCGTCCACTGTCGAGCGCTTCACGATGCGTACGGCCGGTCGTCGAGCACTTGGCTGGGATACGGCCGAGGGTGACTTCGGATCCGGCAAGTACCTCACGTCAAGGTCGTACGGGCACACGGGCTTCACCGGGACTTCCATCTGGATTGACCCGGATCGCGACATGTTCATGATCCTGCTCACCAACCGGGTGCACGGTCCTCGTGCGAGACGACCAGTCAAGGTGATCTCGGATATCCGCGCGGATCTCTCCGATGCCGCAGTCCTGGCTGTCACCGACGCGCCCGACGGCCTGCGCGACATGCCCAAGCAGTTCCGCGCCGACCGTGCCCTGGGCTGGAACACCAAGCCGGCATCGAAAAAAAGGGTCGCTCCAAAGAAGAAGGCGACGACGAAAAAGAAAGTCGTGAAGAAGGCGACGACGAAGAAGCAGCCTGCCAAGACTGCGTCGGCCCGCAGGGGCTCGCGCGGCTGATTCAGTGGCAGACGCGAAGCCTGACTCGGCTCCCGGGGCGGCTCCCAGCCCTGATCCGCCGGCCGAAGACGGCACGACGTCTCCTGTAAGCGAGGACCAGGTAAAGCTCGCGCTCCGCAGGGTGAAAGACCCCGAGTTGAACCTGAACATCGTGGATCTCGGGCTCATCTACGGCATTCGCGTGGAGGGTAGCACCGTCAATGTGGACATGACCCTCACTTCTCCCGCGTGCCCCTCAGGCCCGGAGATAGTGGAAGGAGTCGAGCGAGAGGTGCAGGAGATCGAAGGTATCGATCAGGTGCAGACCAACATCGTGTGGACCCCGTTCTGGACGCCGGAGCGGATCGAGCCGCGAGTGCGGGCCTACCTGGGGCTGTAGAGGAGCTCTCCCCCCAGCGCTTCGATCTGCCAGTTACGAAGCCCCGGTACTCCCCACAGCTCTTCGATTGACCGCGGCTGCACCCTGGCTATCGCCTCCAGCCGGTCGCGCGAGCAGAGGACGCCCGGATCCATGTTGAGTCTCGCCGCCGCCGTCTCCCTGATCCGGCGGAGCTCGTCCACCCGGGCCTCGTAGTCCGGGTCTTTCGCCCATCGCTGTCCGCGGGGAAACCGAGGGAGCTCTGATTCAGGTACGGCTTCACCCGCCTTCACTGCCTCCAGGATGTCGCGTCCACTCCGCTCGACGAGCGCCCGGGGCACGATCCTGATCCGGCTGAGCTCGTCGATCGTATGCGGACGGGTACGGGCGATCTCGAGCAGGATGTCGTTTCCCGCCACACGAAAAGTGGCACGATCCAGCCGGCGGGCGACGGAATCTCGCCAGGGCACCAGCTCCCGAAGGATCGCCAGCTCGCGGCGCGTAAGATCGCGCGCCCCCTTCACCCTTAGGAACGCGGCTGTGGGATCGTCAGACCCGGTGGCAGCATGCTCGGCCTCAACCCGGCCGAACTCCTCCCGCGCCCATTCCCACCGACCGAGCTTCTCGAGCTCCTCCCTGAGCCTGTCCCGCAGCGGGAGGAGATAATGCGTATCGAGCACCGCATACTCGAGCATCCCCTGGGTGAGCGGACGAAGCGACCAGTCGGCGCGCTGGTATTTCTTCTCCAGCCGCACGTCGAAGTACTTCTCGAGCAGCGCCGCGAGTCCGAAGGATCTGATGCCGAGCAGTTGTGCCGCAACGCGCGTGTCGAAGATGTTCAGCGCACGCACGCCGTAGTCCTGCCGCAGCAGCCGGAGGTCGTAGTCGGCGTCATGGAACACAACCTCTACGGTCGGATCAGCGAGAATGGCCGTGATCCCGGGTAGAGGCCCAGCCGCGAGAGGGTCGATGATGATGTCGGCCGCCCGCGTCGAAATCTGGAGCAGATATATCCTGTCCAGAAACCGATGGAAGCTTGCGCCCTCAGTATCGAGCGCAATCTCGGTTACTCCCCTGAGACCTTCGAGGAGCTGGTCGGCTTCGTCAGCGCGATCTATGTATCGGGCAGTCGGTTTTGCGGGCAACGGATGGGGTGACGCGTGAGCGCGGCGGCGGGAGCGCGCGGGCTTCGGGCGCGCAGGACGCCTAATCTAGCTTCCAGCCGGTCGGAAGAAGAACTTGTCCCGCCATGATAGCCGTGATTAATGAAATCGAGATCGGATACGATGACGTGGGCTCCGGGCTGCCACTCGTGTTCCTGCACGGGTTCCCTCACGACCGGACCCTCTGGTCCCCGCAGGTGGGAGCGTTGGTTGATCATTGCCGCTGCGTCGCGCCGGACCTTCGAGGCTTCGGGGAATCGACCGTCGCGGGTCCGTACTCCGTCGATCAATACGCCGACGACGTCGCCGCGCTGCTGGGACACCTCAAGATCCGACGCGCTGTCGTGGTGGGGCTCTCCATGGGCGGCTACGTCGCGTTCGCGCTCTGGCGCCGGCGGCCGGATCTGATCCGCGCGCTGGTGCTCGCGGACACGCGCTCCGGAGCGGACAGCGACGAAGGCCGTGTCAAGCGGAAGCAGCTGGTCGCGGTTGCGCTGGAGCGCGGTGCGGGTGCCGTGGCTGACGCGCAGATACCGGGGATGCTCGGGAAGACCACGCGCGCCAACCATCCGGATATCGTGGAGAGCGTGAGGCAGATGCTGAGCTCCGCACCCGTGGAAGGGATCGTGGGCGCCCTGCACGCAATGATGGAGCGCCCGGACTCTGGTCCGACACTCCAGACCATCACGGTCCCGACCAGCATCCTGGTTGGAGACGAGGACGTGCTGACACCTGAGAAAGACGCCCGCGCAATGCGCGAGGCGATTCCGTCCTCACGGCTGGAGGTGATCCGCGGAGCGGGTCACCTGAGCAATCTGGAGAAGCCCGCGGCATTCAATCACGTGCTCAGTGAGTTCGTGAGCGCGCTCACATACGCCTGAGCAGCAGCGACCAGCTGCGACGGGCGAAAAAAAACTGCGGAACGACCGGGCGATGGTTATCGGAGTGCAGCTCCGATAATCGCGAGGGAGCCGTCGTTCGGCGCGGGCGTCAGACCCAGCACGCGCGCCAGTAGCGGGTACACGTCAACATTGTTGAACTCCGGAATACGTGCACCGTTTCTGAACGCGGGCCCGCGCGCGATGAAGATCGTGCGCATGGATGGCAGAGCGTTATCGTAGCCGTGCCTGCCTCCCCCGCTCGCCCGCCAGGTTCTGTTCGCTGAGATCACCCACCCTTCGTCAGCCACTGCCACGACCGGCGTTATCCGCCTGTGATTGCTGAAGTGCAGCCGGGCTGGCACATCCTCTCTGAGCCAGGCGCTCAAGTGAGGCAGGCGCCGCAGTGCAGCGACCATTCCCGCGTTGTCTCCAGTTCGCGACCAGCCCATGAACAACGCTCCACCGGTTACAACATGGAAAGCCGCGGTGTCGAGTACGTCCGACACATAGAGGGTGCGCTCGGGAGCCGCCTCCACCATGCCGTGATCAGAAACAACGACAAGGTTCACCGTATCGAACAGCCCTCGCTGTCGGAGCCCGTCGACCAGACGGGCGACAGCGCTGTCCGCTTTGAGCACGGCACCACGTACTGACTGGGCCGTGGGACCATCGGCATGCCCCGTGTGATCCGGCTCCTCGAAGTAGAGCGTGATCATCCGGGGACGCTCCCCCTCCGACAGCGAGAGCCAGGAGAGAACAGAGTCCACCCGCACGGCGTAGGGCACGCTGCCGTCGTAGCGCATCCACCGCGTCGGGCGCACACCCGCGATCTCTGCTTCGGTGCCGGGCCAGAAGAACGCAGCCGCCTTTACCCCCTGCTTCTCGGCGGTTGACCAGATCGGCTCGCCACCCCACCAGCGATCCTCACGAGGGCCTTCGTTCCGCAGTGAGAACGTCGCGTCGAAGACAGGATCGTACATCGTGTTGTTGACCAGCCCATGATTCTGCGGACGCAACCCGGTGACGATCGTGTAGTGGTTCGGGAAGGTCGACGTCGGGAAAGACGGGATCATCGCATCGGCCACGACTCCGTCGGCGGCGAGCGCCAGCAGCGTGGGCGGGGAGTGCCACTCCAGATACTCCCGCCTGAACCCGTCGAGAGAGATCAGCACTACCGCGGGCTCGGTAACCTGCGGGGCGGCGCTTCCCTGCTGCAACCCACCGCATGCGCCAGTGGACAGCACAAGGATGGCGACGGCGAGCGCTCGCATCCTGATTACCAGCATTGGTTCCCGCACAGTTCTCCTGGCACAGGTACATGCGGTCCGGACAAGCGGCCGCGCCTTGGTTTCCGCCCACCGCCAAACGCTGACCGCTGCAGTTCTACCTCTGCGGCCGCCCTGGCGGATTCTCGCCCTTGAAGACGTCCCGGTTGATCTGAATGAACTGCTGCATGTTCTGCGGCACGTCCTCTTCCGGGAAGATCGCGGTCACGGGGCACTCCGGCTCGCACGCGCCGCAATCGATGCACTCATCCGGGTGGATGTAGAGCTGGTCGGGTCCCTCGTATATGCAGTCAACGGGACAGACGTCAACGCACGCTCTGTCTTTCGTTCCGGCGCAGGCTTCGGTGATTACGTATGGCATGTCAAGAGAATCCGCCGCGGGATCGCGGCTCTGCTCCCAATCGGGATCGCGGCTCTGCTCCCAATCGGGATCGCGGCTCTGCTCCCAATAATAGAGCCGGGCGAAGCGGCACTCAACGACGCTGGCGAGCGCGTGAAGCGGAAGGTAGCTTGAGACTGGCGCAAGAGGTGGTCGCCCTCAGGTGCTTTCACTCTCCATCTCCCTCAGTTTTGGCTGCGCATTTCGATGACTCGCCCGCCGGTGGCATTCATGTTGGCCGCTGCTCTCGCCAGCGGGGTCGCCCAGGCGCAGGCCACACCCGCCATTACTCGATCCTGCGTCGACTCTCTGCAGGCGGTGGACTCGCTCCGCAACATCATCTCGGCGATAGTGGAGACGACCGACTACACGCAAGCCGGCAGCCCTCGTGCCCGGCGGACACCGTGGACCGGCAGCCGCAGGGGGCTCGCACGCGTGCCGCGCCATTACCTCAATCTCGTGGTCGAGGAGATTGCGAGCCGAATCGCAGTTCCAGATGGAATCATGGGTGGCGCATTCGTACCAATGCGCTATCGGCAAGTCGTGGGAGAAGCCGACACCATGTACCTGGCAACCCCTGCCGTTCGCGCCAGTTTTCTCTTCACCATCAGCACTGACGGACGTGTCGGCAACATCGACCTCTGGGGATCAACTCTCAATCACGGTCTGGAGGAGAGCGTGTGGCGCGCAATCCTCGGCGCCGATTCAGCCCGCGCCATCCCGCCGCTGCCTCCGGAATTGCGGGGCAACGAGCTGCTTCTGAAGATCACCGTTGAGCCCGAGCAGTTCTTAAACCAGCCGCCACCAGCCAGACTCGCCACGCGAAGCGATTTGCGTCCCCTGTTCCGCGCCTCACGGCCCGTGCTGCGCGTGAACTCGCTGCCAGAGCGCGCGCTCTACCCGGGCCACGATGACATGGCCGCCCAGCGATTCCCTCCGACAGACACCGTGCAGTTCGTTGTTGCCGAGACCGGCGCCGTGCTGCAGGGAACGCTGTTCGTGCGGAGTGTCCGTTATCTGCAGGAATCCGAAGTGGCTCTCGGACAGATCATCCAGATGAGCCACGCGCCAGCCCGCAGTGGCGACTGTGTCCTTCCAACGCTCGTGCAGATCCCGCTGAGATAGGAGAAGGCTGGACGCGCTACTCGGCGGGCCGCTCCCTGTACAGCGTAAAGGTGCGGCCTATCACCTGGATTACCTCGCCACGCACCCGGTCCGCAAGCTCGGCAGCCGCCTCCCTCACACTCAGGCCGGATCCCTTGCCGACCTTCACCTTGACCAGCTCGCGCGCCCGTAACGCGTCATCCAGCGACTGTACCAGTGGCTCGGTGATCCCCTGAGCACCCAGATGAACTGTGGGTGAGAGGTGGTGTGCGTTCGCCCTGAGTGCTGCCCGAGTTCTGCCTTTCACCCGATCACCTCCGTGCCTCGCGCCCGGTCAACGCGAAGAACTCACGGACGTCCACCGCGGGGCCGTTCCACCAGTCCCGCCGGCTCCGATCCACCCGCAGCACCTGAAAATGCAGATGCGGCGCGTTCGGCGAGGCGTTGCCGGTGCTCCCCACGTAGCCAAGCAATGTTCCCTGTGCGATCTCCATCCCCTCACGGATCCCCCGCGCATAGGCGTCAAGGTGCGCGTAGTAGTGAACGAAGCTGCCAGATTCGTCCGCGATGTAGATCGTCGTGCCTCCGAGGTTGTTTTCCCGCATCGCGAGGATCCTGCCGCTCGAGGCCGCGATTACGGGAGTCCGCCGCGGAGCCATGATGTCGAACGCCCGGTGGGTGCGACCGCCCGAGCGCGGAGCGTTGAACGAATCCCTGATTCGGCTCGGGGCGACGCCCGCGACAGGCACCATCAGTGGATTCTCACGGAAGTACTCGCGCTCTGCAGCGGTTGGTGTGGAAGCAGTGGCGGCCGGGGCTACGCCGCCCCGCGGCACCTCCAGGAGCGGCGGTCGTGGTTCCAGCGGGACGAGGACGGGCGCGCACCCTCCAAGACCGAAACCGGCTGCGGCGGTGATCGCGCTACACCACCTCCGCAACCCGGGCCGCGTCCCCCACCGCCCCGCCCACTCCAGCCGACTGGCTTCCTTCGGGCCCAGCAAGAGCCCGCTCGCGTGCCAGCTGAGCGATCCCCTCCTCGATGGTTCGGGAATGGTGCATCGAGCAGAACTTCGGGCCGCACATCCCGCAGAACTCCGCGCTCTTGAAGTACTCGGCGGGCAGAGTGTCGTCGTGATACTCGCGAGCGCGCTCGGGGTCGAGCGACAGGCGGAACTGCTCGTTCCAGTCGAAGGCGTATCGGGCGCGGGAGAGCGCGTCGTCGCGGTCGCGCACTCCGGGGCGCCCCCGGGCAATGTCTGCGGCATGGGCAGCAATCTTGTATGCGATCACCCCATTGCGCACGTCTTCTTTGTTGGGAAGGCCGAGATGCTCCTTGGGGGTGACGTAGCAGAGCATGTCCGCCCCGTACCAGCCGATCATCGCCGCCCCGATCGCGCTGGTGATGTGGTCGTAGCCCGGCGCGATGTCTGTAACGAGAGGACCGAGAGTGTAGAACGGAGCTTCGTGGCAGATCTCCTTCTGCTTCCGGACGTTCATCTCGATCTCGTGCATCGGGATGTGGCCCGGCCCCTCGACCATCACCTGGACGTCGCGCTCCCAGGCGCGGTGGGTCAGCTCCCCCAGCGTTTCCAGCTCGGCGAACTGCGCGCGGTCGCTGGCGTCTGCAATCGAGCCAGGCCGCAGCGAGTCGCCAAGTGAGATCGTGACGTCATACTGCCTGAGGATGTCGAGCACATCGTCGTAGTGCTCATACAGAGGGTTCTGCTTCCGGTGGTACATCATCCACACGGCGTGAAGCGAGCCGCCGCGGCTCACGATTCCGGTTACGCGCCCATGCACCAGCGGCAGGTGCTCGAACAGAATTCCCGCGTGGATCGTCATGTAGTCCACGCCCTGACGCGCCTGGAGCTCGATCACGTCGAGAAAATCCTGGGCGGTGAGCTCTTCCAGCTGCTTCGTACCGATCACGGCCTGATAGATCGGCACAGTCCCGATCGGAACCGGCGACGCCGCGATGATTGCCTCACGCACACGATCGAGATCGTGCCCGGTCGAGAGATCCATCACGGTGTCTGCGCCATAGCGGATGGCGGTGCGGAGCTTGTCCAGCTCCTCGTCCAGATCGGAGGTGACGGCCGAGGTACCGATGTTGGCGTTGATTTTCACGCCGGCCACCTTACCGATCGCCATCGGCTCAAGCAGGCCCGCCAGGTGGCGGATGTTCGCGGGGATGATGAGTCGGCCCGTGGCGACCTCGTCGCGGATCAGCTCCGGTGCAAGGTTCTCGCGCTCGGCGACGAAGCGCATGGCGTCGGTGATCTCGCCCCGACGCGCGTAGTGCATCTGCGTGCGTGCTTCCATTGTCTGACTCCCTACGCCGGTGCTGGCCGGATCAGGTTCAAAGGGACTCTCTCAGCCGGCTCAGCGGGAGCCGGCACCCCTGTCAGATCGAAAGGTACCGGTTTCTCATTCACGCGTGGGGTGGCGGTTATCGTTCGAACACCAGCGCGTCGGTCTCCGCATCGAAGCCGGCGATCTCGATCGGGCGTGGAGGCAGTAGCAGTGCGAGGTTGGCGCGAGAAAAAGCGCGCCGTCCGGTGATCGTCGCGAGCGGAGAAGCAGCGCCGAGCGAGTAGCGACTAGCGACCCGTGAGAGCGCCTCCCTCTCAGCGGAAGGCTGCGGCAGGCGTTTCACCCCTCCACTCCGGCGATGCCCCGCAGGCGACGTACTGTAGCGATGAGCTTCTCCTCGATGAGGTCCAGCTCCTGATTGCCACCCTCGAGGTCGATTATGCCGGCGCGTACTGACGTGGCGACGTGATTCATGTATTTCACGTTGTCGAGCATCTCCTCGACGGCATGCCGAAGCTGGAAGAACCGTCGCCTGGCAGCCTGCGCACGCTTCAGTCGGCGCTGGAGATCCTCATGGGTCAGCCTCTGCGCCCGTTCGATCGCTTCCCCCAAAGTGGCGCCAGAAAAGACGCCTCGATCCGGAATGCCAGCGCTGGAGCCGCCAACTTCGGTGAAGTACAGTTTCGCGACGTGTTCGATCCCGTCGTATTCGCCGCGGATCGCCACGTCGTATTGCCTCCCGTCAATGTCAAAGGTTGTTAGGTGCTGTTGCGCGATGCCGAACTCCGGGATTAGCGAGCGTGCGCGTGCGGTTCCAGACTCTTGACGGCTCGAAAGCGGGCTTGCAGGCAGCCAACATATGGCAGGCGGCTGGCGTCTGCCAGTTTGCTATCGTCTAGCTCGACGTAGCAGATGCCGCGGCTGGTTACCGTCCCCGGAGCAGCTGTGCCAGCTCGGCCCGTGCACTGCTGCACGGGGGGATGAGGTGCTGTTCCAGGTCCTGCCGCCACAGCAGATAACCCTCATAGGCGCGAATCGCCAACAGCGGACACCAGTCTTGGAAGGGTCCGGGCTGCAAGCACCGATTCCGCCTGCCAACCCAGCCACATCGTGTCCGCTGCCAGGACGCGGGCTTGTGCGTCCGCGCCGCCTCGCCCCGACGCGCGTAGTACATCTGCGTCCGTGCTTCCATTGTCTGACTCCCTACGCCGGTGCTGGCCGGATCAGGTTCAAAGGGACTCTCTCAGCCGCGCGTCGATACGCGCTGGGCACCCCTGTCAGCTGCGAAATCCAAACTTTTTCGCGGTGAGTCGATCAGCCGTCGCGGGGATACGCTTCGACTGCCCGTTGCAGGAGCCCTGCTGAACCGCTGTAGCACCCGATGGTTACGAGTCCCTATGTTTCTAACCGCATTGTCGCCGCGTCGATGGTGAGAGAGCGCGCAGCCGGGGTGGCGTAGCCTGGAGATGCGAAAACGCAGGAGAGTGGAGTGAGTCCAGCCGGCGCCCAGCCAGACGAGCCCCTGGCGCGAAAAATCACGCACCAACTGATCAACGGTCGCCGGAGCCATGCCGATGGGGACACTCCAGCGCGCGCCGCCGCATGTGACCGCCTCTATCGCGACCTCTCGCGCTGGGTTGGGCCGGACGGCTGCCATGCGCTCTTCACACGCGCGCTGGCAGAGTCGCTCACCGAATACCCGATCCTGGCGCAGGTTCAGCTCCGCCCCCGGGCGGAGCCCTACATCGACGGAGTCGCAGATACCGCCAGGAGCCACGGTGACGCTGCGACCGCGGACGCTCTGGAGTCGATCATCGTCCATGTCATCGAGCTTCTCCGCCGCCTCGTCGGAGACGACATGGCGATAAAACTGATCGAGCGAAGTCTCACTGCATCCGAGCGCGGCGATGCACTTTCCAATGACGCGCAGGGGGAAGCGGGATGAATGGCAAGCGACCGGTAATTCAGAGTATTCGCAGTGACGTGCCAGGCCTCGACACGGTGCTCGGCGGGGGGTTGCCGGAGTACTCCTTCAATCTGATCGCTGGCGGACCTGGTTCTGGAAAGACCACGCTTGCGCACCAGATAATGTTCGCCAATGCGACAGTCGAGCGGCCGGCCCTGTATTTCACCGTACTGGGTGAGCCCACGCTCAAGATGCTGCGCTACCAGAGTCAGTTCGGATTCTTCGATTCCGACCTTGCCGGATCCGCAATCGAGTTCATCAACCTCAGCACGGAAGTGGTGGAGCGGAAGCTGGCCGAGGTTCTGGAGCGGATCGCTCAAGAGACTGAACGCGCCAGGCCCGGCATGGTGATCGTCGACTCCTTCCGAACGATTATCAGTCGGCACGGCGCTTCCGGGCAGGGAGGAGCTTTCGAGCTCGATCAATTCATACAGCAGCTCGCTCTGCAGATGACCAGCTGGGAAGTAACCTCTTTTCTGCTGGGGGAGTAC
>CAZOAT010000015.1:0-44616 GCA_964577965.1 uncultured Gemmatimonadaceae bacterium
TGATGATGCCGTACACCCTGGTCTTCATCGTGGTGTGGACGGCGTTCTTCTTCCTCTGGGTGTTCGGACTCAGCCTGCCGGTGGGGCCGGGGGCGCCCACTTACTACACACCCTGAGCCAGACGTCGGCCGCACCGAAAGCAGCGCGCGCGGGGCTGACGGGTCAGCGCCTGCGTACCATCACGACAGCAGTGTTGCCACAGATCTCCGCTGCCTCAGGGGACCGAGCGACATCGGGCGGCAACTCCTCGCGGGTGATCCGCCGGAAGCCACGACGCTCGAAGTAAACGTCGGCGGTAGTGGTTAGCAGATAAGTGTCACGGATGCCGCTGCGATCGGCGTATCGGAGTCGCTGGTCCAGAAGCCGTTCGCCGAGACCATGGCCGCGCCAATGCTGATCCACCGCGACTGATCGCAGAAGCCCGCTCTCTCCGTAACGCTCCACTCCCGCAACTCCTGCTATCGCACCGTGCTCGTCGACCGCTACCGCATACGCGCCGGGAAACTGGTCCGCCAGCCCACCGGTGGGCAGCTCGGAGCGCTGGAGGAGCACCGCGACGGCATTCATGTCCGCTGGTGAGGCCGGGCGAATCGTCAGACCGGCACGCGCTTCGGTGAGCCGTCGTCCCTGGTCGCGCCTCCACTCCGCAATACGCCCGTGGTCACCGGAGAGAAGAACCTCCGGGACCTCGAGGCCCCGGTACACCGGCGGACGCGTGTAACTTGGCGCGCTCAACCCCTGATCGTAGAATGAATCGGTGCGGGCGCTGTCCATGTCGGACATCGCCCCGGGAAGCAGCCGGATCGTCGCGTCGAGGATCGCGAGCGCTGCCGGCTCTCCGCCGCTCAGAACGAAGTCGCCGAGCGAGACCTCCTCAGTGGCGAGATGATCGGCGACCCTCTGATCCACGTCCTTGTAGTGACCGCACAGGATCGTGAGCTCGGAGCCAGTGCTGAACCGGACGGCGTCCGCGTGCGTAAACTGCCTTCCCCGTGCCGATACGAGCACGATCGGCGGCTTCGCATTCAACGCCTCCACAGCCTCGAAGAACGGCTCGGGCTTCATGACCATTCCCGCGCCGCCGCCATACGGCGCGTCGTCAACCGTGCGGTGCCTGTCGTGCGTGAAATCGCGCAGGTCAACTACGTTGTAGCGAACGGTCCCAGCGGCGGCAGCTCTCGCGGGGATGCTCAGAGCGAGCGGCCCGGTGAAGAAATCCGGGAAAATGGTGACGACGTTGATCGTCAGCATCAGTCGAGCAGGCCGGGTGGAAGTGTTACGCGTATCACCCTCTGATCAAGATCCACCTCCTGTACGATCTCTGGGCGGTAGGGCAGGAGCACCGCCTCACGAGCGCCGCGCACCTCCAGCGTTAGACCCTGAGGGAAGTCATACAGGTCTGCGACTGTTCCGATCTCGCCCGCCTTTTCGTCGGTGACGCGCATACCAAGCAGGTCGTGCCTGTAAACCTCGCCTGCCGCAAGCGGTGGAAGTTCGCCGGAGGGTGCGAGCAGGAAGCGGCCGCGCCAGGCTTCAGCGGAAGTGCGGTCATCGACCCCTGCAAAACCGATGATGCAGGCGTCCTTGAACGGCCGCGACCGGGTCACTGTCAGAATGGGGTCGTCGGCGGCAGGATCGCCGTCCGTGGTGCCCACATGGATACGACGCCCGGTTGCGAAGACGACATCGGGATCATCGGTGATGATCTCGACGAGCAGCTCCCCGTGCAGCCCCTGCGGCTTTCGAATGCGCCCGACTATCACGAGCGCCTTGTCCGAGCCGGGCGCGCCGCCGGCGTCGCCCGGCGGCACGCCCTCGCTCATCTCACTCGGAGGGCGTGTCGTCCGCCGCGGACTCGGGCAGAGGAACTGCCTTCTCGCGCAGCGTCTTGCCGAGGCGCACCTCGTGCCGCGCCTTGAGCACGCCGGCTCGCCGGAGAAGCGAGCGGGCCGTGTCCGTCGGCTGGGCGCCGACGTCAAGCCAGTAGTTCGCGCGCTCGGCGTTGACTGCGAGACCACCCTCCTTCTGCCGCGGAGCGTACTGACCGATGATCTCAATGAACTTGCCGTCGCGCGGGCTGCGCGAATCGGCAACGACCAGCCGGTAAACCGGCGCCTTCTTCCGGCCGATGCGCCGGAGTCGAATCTTCACCACGTGGTACGCTCCTCGAGGAGAGTGTGACACACCAGGTTCCTCGCGTGCCCGGTATATCCGGGCCGCACCTGGAACTGCAGCGGTACTTACCGCATCCCGAACATCGCCGGTGGAACTCTCTTTCCACCGCCACGACTCATCTTCTTCATCATCTTCTGCATCTCGCGGAACTGATCGAGCAGCCGGTTTACGTCGCTCACAGCCCGCCCGCTTCCCCGTGCAATCCTAGCCCGACGCGACCCGTTGATCAGCGCCGGGTTCTTTCGCTCGGCAGGAGTCATCGAAAGCACGATCGCCTCTGCGTGCTTCATCCGCTTCGGGTCCTGCTTCACCTGACTCAGCATCTTCGCGTTCACGCCGGGCAGCAGCTTGAGCATCCCCTCGACGGGGCCCATCCGCTCCATCTGCTTCATGGCGGTGAGGAAGTCTTCGAGATCCATCCCCTGCTTGCGCACCTTCTTGTCGAGCCGACGCGCTTCCTCCTCGTCCATCGTCTCCTGCGCCTTCTCCACAAGCGAGACGACGTCGCCCATCTGCAGGATGCGGCCGGCCATGCGCTCGGGATGGAACTCCTCCAGCGCGTCTGATTTCTCCCCTACACCGATGTACTTGATCGGCTTCTTCGTCACACCGTAGATGGAGAGCGCAGCGCCGCCTCGGGCGTCACCATCCATCTTGGTGAGGATCACTCCGGTAAGCCCGAGCCGTTCGTCAAAGCCCTGCGCGATATTCACCGCTTCCTGACCCGTCATGCCGTCGGCGACGAGAAGGATCTCGTCAGGATGCAGCGCGGACTTGAGCCGCTCGAGCTCCGCCATCATGGAGTCGTCGATCTGAAGCCGGCCCGCCGTATCCACGATGACGACCCGCTCGCGCTCGCGCTTTGCGTGTTCGATTCCGGCCTTCGCAATCCGGATTACGTCCTTCGTGGTACGGTCCGCATGAACCGGCACGTCGAGATCCCGACCAAGGGTCTCCAGCTGGTCTATCGCGGCTGGGCGGTACACATCCGCCGCCACGAGCCGCGTGGGCCTCCCTTCCTTTTTCAGTCTCAGCGCAAGCTTGGCCGCAGTAGTGGTCTTTCCGGATCCCTGCAGTCCGACGAGCAGCACGATGGTCGGTGGTACGGAGCTGAGCTTGAGCCCCTCCCGCCGTTCGCCGAGCATGGCGGCGAGCTCCTCGTGCACGATCTTGACGAGCTGGTGTCCCGGAGAGACGGACTTGAGCGCCGCAGAACCAATTGCCTTGCGTTCCACCCGTTCGAGAAACTCGCGGGTGAGCTGGAAATTGACATCAGCTTCGAGGAGCACCCTGCGGACCTCACGAAGGCCCTCTTTGAGGTCGCTCTCCGTGAGTACGCCGCGGCCGCGAAGGCGCGCGAAGGTATCCCCTAGCTTTTCGCTAAGCTGTTCGAACATAGCCAGTTAAGATAGCCCCGACACGGCCTTTGTAGAACCCGCAGAGCGATCAGCGGCCAGCCTTCAGCGGAAAGGGACCGCGGAACGAGGACCTGCACGAACCGCAATTGCTTTCCGCTGACCGCTCTTCGCCAACCGCTCATCGCGGAGCTTGCGCTCCCCATCGTTAGTTTTGTCCGACATGGCTCGAAAAACCGAGCAGCGCAAAGACGAAATCCTGGCCTCCGAGCTCCCTCCGACGCTGCCGCTCATGGCGCTTCGCTCGACCCTGGTCTATCCACTCGGAACGATTGCGGTCCAGATGGGCGCCCCGGAGAACCTGCAGATGCTCCGGGCCAACCCCGATCCGGGGCTGATCGTTGCCCTCGTCGTGTCCGGCACCGACCAGGACGACAAGCTCGACATCCACCGGTTCGTCGGGCGCGTGGGTGTCGCCGCACGGGTACACGAGCGGATCAATCTCCCGGGCGAAACCGTCCAGATAACGCTGCAGGGGCTGCGGCGGATAGTCGTTGACAAGGTTGCGCAGACTGAGCCGTTCCCCGTGGTGCACGCCAAGCCCGCCCGCGAGATAGCGGCCGATCCCAACGAGGTACCTGAGCTGATCAGCCGCGTTGTGAGCGCGGCGGAGACGCTCTCCGAGCTGGTGGAGCGGATCCCGGACGAAGTGCCTGCGATTCTCAAGATGAACGTGGACGACCCCGGTCGCTTCGCCGATCTCGCGGCGACGAACATGAACCTCAAGATCGCCGACAGGGACGAAGTGCTTCAGCGCCTGGACGTCGGCCAACGGCTTCGGTTCATCCTTACGCGACTCGAGAGGGAGGTTGCCCGCGCACGCGTCGTCGAAGATGTGAAGAAGCAGACCGAGATCAAGATCGAGCAGCACCAGCGCGAGTTCTTCCTGCGGCAGCAACTGCGCGCAATCCAATCCGAGCTCGGCGAGACGGAACCGGGAGAGAAGGAGGCTGCCGAGCTGCTGCAGCGCGTAGAGGAAGCAAAGCTCCCGGAGCGAGCAGCCCAGGAGGCAAAACGGGAAGTTGACAGGCTTCGGCAACTCTCGCCGGCCTCGAGCGAGTACCAGGTCATTCGCACGTATCTGGACTGGGTTCTGGGGCTCCCATGGCACCAGCGATCAGGCGACGAGGACATCGAGCTGAAGAAGGTGCAGGACGAGCTCGACGCTGGGCACTACGGCATCAACGAAGCAAAGGAGCGCATTCTCGAGTTCCTCGCCGTACGCAAGCTGCGCAAGGGCGATCCCCGGGGCCCGATCCTCTGCTTCGTGGGGCCGCCTGGGACAGGCAAGACTTCACTGGGCGAGGCGATCGCAAAGGCGATCGGCCGTGAGTTCTATCGCATCTCCGTAGGAGGGGTCCGCGATGAAGCCGAGGTCCGCGGACACCGGCGCACGTACGTGGGGGCGATGCCGGGGCTGATTCTGCAGGCGCTGCGCCGCGTTCAGGTGCGCGATCCGGTGCTGATGATAGACGAGATCGACAAGATGTCCGGCGGAGGACCGTCCGGCGATCCCACCGCGGCTATGCTGGAGGTTCTGGATCCGTCGCAGAACACGACGTTCGTCGATCACTACCTGAACCTGCCATTCGACCTGTCGCAGGTCCTGTTCATCTGCACGGGGAATGTGCTCTTCGACATCCCGCCCCCCCTCAGGGACAGGATGGAGATCATCCGCATCGCCGGCTACACGATCGAGGAAAAGGTGGAGATCGGGTGGCGGTATCTGCTGCCGCGCCTGTTCGAGGAGCACGGTATCACCGACAAGGACCTTCAGTTCACCGACGAGGTGCTGGCGTTCGTCGCCAGCCGCTACTCGCGTGAGGCCGGGCTGCGCAACTTCGAGCGGAACATCGCGGCGATCATGCGCAAACGGGCACGCGCCAAGGCGGAGGGTGAGGAGGGCGCGTGGATCGTTGACCTCGAGCGTGTCGTGGAGATCCTGGGGGTGCCCCGCTATCCCGCGGATGAAGCCGAGATGGAGCCGGAGATCGGGGCCGTGACGGGACTCGCCTGGACCGCGACTGGGGGCGACCTGATGCTCATCGAGGCGTTGAGGATGCCGGGCTCAGGGCGGCTCATGGTCACGGGCCAGCTGGGCGATGTGATGCGCGAGTCGGTCGAGGCGGCGTACTCGTACGTACGTGCGCGCTCTGCCGCCCTCAACCTGCATTCGATCGACTTCAAGGAGCACGACGTCCACGTGCACTTCCCAGCCGGTGCCATACCCAAGGACGGGCCGAGTGCGGGCGCTGCAGTCACACTGGCGATAGCGAGCGTGCTGAGCGGACGGCCGGTACGCCGCGATCTCGCGCTCACTGGCGAGGTAACGCTCCGCGGGAAAGTGCTCGAGATCGGCGGGGTGAAGGAGAAAGTTCTCGCAGCGTACCGCGCGGGACTGCGTCACGTACTGATGCCACACTCCAACGAGAAGGACCTGCGCGACATCCCGGACGAGGTAAAAGCGCTCATGCAGTTCACATTCGTCGCCTCGATGGACGAAGTGCTGCAGCTGGCGCTACTGCCCGCACCGGAAGGGCTGGCCGACGTGCAGATCTCCGGAGCGCAACGCGAGATCGCTGCCGACCCGACGGCAGCGGTCAGCGGTTAGCCATCAGCGGAAAGTGAGTGCGGAACGGCAGTTGCGCTGCTCCTTTCCGCTAATCGCCAGTCGCTGGCCGCTCTGGCTTCGACCACGGTAACAGCTCCGCCATGCCAGCCGTCTGGATCGAGTTCACCATATACCTGACCGTCGGCATGCTCGCCGGCGGACTCACGAACACAGTCGCTGTGTGGATGCTGTTCAACCCGAAGCGGCGGCGGTTCGGTTTTCAGGGAGCGGTGCCGAAGAATCAGGCACGGCTGGCGCGCAGCATCGGCCGTACGGTCGGGGAGCGGCTGCTCACTCCCGCAGACCTGCAGCGCGAGCTGGGCCGCCCGGAGCTGCGGGAAGCATTCGATCTGCGGCTCACTGCGCTGGTGAGATCGATCCTTGTCTCACGCGAGCCGCTGATAGATCGCGTGCCACCTGCTGCGGTGACGGCACTGGAGGGGGCGATGACCTCCTACCTGCCCGTCGCGATGGAGAAGCTCGGCGGATTTCTGGGCCAGCCGACGACGCGCGAGAAGATGCGAAGCACGCTTCACTCAGTGTTTCACCGCTTCGTGGAGGATCTGCGCTTTCACGAGCGCGTGATCGCCAAGCTTGTAATGAGCGAATCAAAGATGGACCGTGCCCTGGACACGCTGCAGACCGAGGGCGTGGAGCAGCTCGTCGTCCTGCTCGACGATCCGGTGATCAGGGAAGAGATTTCGAAGACCATTCATGATGCCGTGCTGGCTTACCTGCAGAAGCCGATCACCGAGGTCCTCAGCGGCGTTACCGATGTGGACGACCCGGGCGCGGCAGAGCGGATCTCGGCTGGCATGGCTCCCGTCATCTGGGCCTGGATCCATGACCAGGTTCCTGACCTTGTCCAGCGGCTCGACCTGCAGGGAGTTGTCGAGCGCAAAGTCATGGCGTTCAGCACGGATCGTGTGGAAGAAATCCTCCGCGGTGTCCTGGAGAACGAGCTGCGGCTGATCATCTCTATCGGCTACGTGCTCGGGGCCTTCGTGGGTCTGGTGACCTTCGCGGCGTCGCGCGCGATGGGGTACTGACCGCCGTTACCTGTCCCAGCGGGCCGAGACGGCAACCGTGCGCCCCGCGCTCGATACTGAGCGCATCACGGTGAAATCTCCTCCAGCCGCATCCCGGCAACGTCAACGAGTGCAGGTGAGACTCCCTCCGGTGCATCCGCGAATATCACGAGCGGCCGTCCACCTGACTCAGCGGTCGAGAGCTGCATCGTGCGGCCACGGGCCGTGAAGGTGCGAAGGGTCGCCTCACCGACTCCGCCGACCTCGTACATGCGCTCGAGACCGCGCTGCATGAGGTCGCGGAACTCCCCCGCATCGTACGCACTGTCCCACACCGTGACCCACACCAGCGCGTCGCCCCGCGGCGTCCGCACCAGCGCGTACCGGTCACCATCCCAACCGGCGGCCCCGCGAATGGCATCGTTCTGATCGCCCGTGTACTCGTACAGCAGGATCCTGGTCTCGAATTCTCCAAGCGTGTTCTCGTACAGCAGCTGCCCGCGCACAGCGAGTCGGATCCGCGTGGGATTGTCCCTCGCGCCGAAGAACGCCGACGGGTGAAGGACCTGTTCGGTGGAAAGGGGGAGGTCGTCGAGCGGCGACTCGCCGGGACGGCGTGCCTTGAAATTCCGCACGAACTCCGCACCGCTCAGGTATGGAAAGATCAGCGTTTCCTGAATCACGAGCGGCGCGCGGGAGAAGATCGGCATTGACGCCTGGCTCTCACGAATCTGATCCCGAACGCGATCCCAGCCTCCCGGCAGATTCACGGCGACATTGCCGCCGCCAAGCATCACCGCGAGCTGCTCGAAAACAGCCTGCCCCTCGAACACGGCCTGCGCCGCCGACTGGATGTCGTTCTCGCCCTCCGCGCGCTGGTACGCGCGCAGATCCACGTACTGGTCCTGCAGTGCGTGCACCAGCTCGTGAGTGAGTGTCAGGTGCGCGATGTCGCGCGGCGCACCCTCAACCACGTACAGCACCTTGGTCGCCGGATCGTAATAGCCGACAATCTGTTCCTCCAGCAATGAGAGCAGAAACTCCCGCAGCTGGAGCGTGTCGGGGAGCAGGCGGAACCGCTTGTACGCCGCCTCGATACCGGCCATCTCGCGAACCGCGCGCGGCTCGCGAAGCTGAGAGATGACGAATTCGCGAACCTGTGCAGTGGTTCGCTCTTCCACACGCGGCGGCTGCCTGAATTCCAGCCCGACGGATCTCTCTATCAGCGGAACTACGCGCGCTATCTCGGCGCAGTACGGGCCCTCACAGTCCACCTCCCTGCTCCTGCATGACACGAGCACGAGGAGCAACCCCACCGCGCACAACCACGTGCGGTGGGAGCTGAAGCAAGCCATCACGTAAACGATCCGATGTTCATCCGTCTCAGATAAGCCTCGATCAGCGCCGCACCCCACAGCAGGGTGATGAGCGCAGCGGGTGCGAGGAACACGCCAAAGGGAATATGACCGCGCGCATCATCACTGTCTGCTCCTCCGGCTTCGTCAGATGACGCCGGCGGCGTGCCAGAATCAGCCGGTACGCCAGGCGCCGCGGGCAGCGGAGCGATGTCAGGTACCGCAGGCTTGTGCCCGAGCAGCTTGAACAGCGGGAGCGCCAGCACTGCCAGCACTGCGCCAAGGAATACCGTGAGCAGCGCGCGCTCGGGCCCGACCGCTGCGCCAACGACTGCCATGAGCGTGAGATCTCCGAACCCCATCGCCTCACGCTTCAGCGCGACCTCGCCGAGCCAGCCGACGATGGCGACTGCGCCCGCTCCCGCGCAGGCTCCCAGAAGCGCCTGACCGAGTGGTGCAAAGCGGCCATCGTATTCTACCAGCCAGGATCCGATTGTACCGTCGGCGAGCGGGAAGCCGCCTACGACGAAGACCAGCATGGCCGTGCCGAGCACCCACACGAGGCCGAAAAGGGTGAAGCCGTCGGGAATGAGGAACTCCCGGGCGTCAGTCACCGCGATGCCGAGCATCACTGTGGCGAACACCCCGACACGCAGCGCAAAGAACGTCGGACCGAACGCCGCGAATGCGAGCATCCAGAGCACGCCCGTGGTGAGTTCCACGAGTGGATAGAGAACGGAAATCCGGATGCCGCAGGAGCGACAGCGCGCGCGGAGCAACAGCCAGCTGAACACCGGCACGTTGTCGTACCATGCGATAGGGGTTCCACAGCCGGGGCAGCGGGACCTCGGGTGCACCACCGATTCACCGGCGGGCAGCCTCGAGATGCATACGTTGAGAAACGATCCGATCATCGCGCCGAATACGAACGCGACAGCCGCGGCGATAGCGTTGCTCAGACCAGCCCCCGCTGTGCGCCCAGCGCGTAAAGCATGATCCCGGCTGCGACGGCGACGTTGAGCGATTCGATGCCGGCCGCGAGCGGCAGGCCGATCGCGCGCGTCGCGCGTGCGCGCACCGGCTCGCTCACCCCGGCCCCTTCATTTCCGAGGACTATCCCGAGCCGTGCCGGCGGCCTTGCCAGGTGCAGCGGCTCCCCCGCGGCGTCGGCAACCCATAACTCCACCCGCTCGCGTTCCGCCCACGTCAGGAGATCCTCGCTGCCGCATTGCACTGCCGCCATCCGTAAGTGCGCTCCCATGGCTCCTCTCACGACCTTTGCGTTCCACAGGTCCACTGTTCCGGGGAGTGCCACCACGGCGATCGCACCGAGGCCCGCGGCGGTCCGGATGATGGTTCCAACGTTCCCGGGATCCTGCACACCGTCCAGCACAAGAAGACGCGCGTCCGGGCCAGCTGTCACGTCGTTTAGCGATCGTTCCGGAATCTCCGCGATCACGATCACCCCCTGAGGGCTTTCGGTTCCAGCCGCGTCCGCGAGCTCGGCAGCCTCGACTCTGAGGAGCTCGTCCGTGCGGTTTCCCAGGTCGTCCAGCAGCGCGCGTCCGCGTGACGTCTCCTCGAGTTCCGGGGAACTGATCGCCCCGCGGATCCGTACGCCGGAGCGAACCACCTCCTCGACGGCGCGCACCCCTTCGGCAACGAACAGCGACCTGCGCTCTCTCCCCTTGCGACGCTGCAGGTCGCGCGCGAGCGTCAGCAGCCGCATTCGGGGCCCAGAGGCGCGATGATTCCGGAACGTTTGGGCGACGTCAGGGGTCGGACCTCGTTGGGAATGAGACTTGCCTTTCGAGCAGCCGTGCAATCTACCGCAGGAGCCATGATGATACGAACCATTGCGGCAAGACGAGCAGGTGCCGTTCTCGCGCTGACGGCCTTCGCAGCCGCTTGCTCGATCTCCCGGCAGCAGGAGATTCAGATGGGCGACGACTACGCGCGCCAGATCAACGCGCAGGTCCCGCTCGTCCGCGACCCCGAAGTGAACCGCTACATCAGCGTGCTTGGCAACCAGCTGGCCCAGTCTACCGGCGTCGCCGACCTGAACTGGAACTTCTACATCGTGGACAGCCGCGAGGTGAACGCGTTCGCGGTGCCGGGCGGCCACGTGTACGTGAATCGCGGCCTCATTGAGCGAACCGACCGGCTGGATGAAGTCGCCGGCGTGCTCGCGCATGAGATCGCCCACGTCACGGAGCGTCATTCCGTGGAGCAGCTTGAGAAAGCTCAACGCGCCGAAGTCGGCGTGACGCTGGCGTGCATCCTCACCGGAGTGTGCGGCAGCCAGGTGGCGGGCGCGGCGATCAACATCGCGGGGGGCGCCGTCTTCGCCCGTTTCAGCAGGCAGGCAGAGACCGAGGCTGACGAAGTCGGCTTCAACATGCTCGTGCGGTCCGGGATCAGCCCGCAGGGGATGGCGACGATGTTCGAGAAGCTGCTCGCTGAGCGGCGCAGCCGTCCCGCAGGTGTGGAAGCGTGGTTCGCGACTCACCCGCTGGAGGAGGATCGGTTGGCAGCGGTTCAGGCGCGCATCGCCCAGATTCCGTCCGCCCAGCTGAGCCAGCTCACACGGAACACGAGCAACTTCAACGGATTCAAGAGCCGGCTCCAGGGGCTGCCGTATACCGGGAGCCGGTAAGACAAAGCACCATGGCCCGTCCGGTCTCGAGTCGGCAGTCGCGGAAGCCGCGGCTGCCGACTTTGAGTTTGAGCGAAAGACGGCCGGCGCTGAACCGACCTGGGTTGCGCGATAGCTTGTCCACATGCAGATCGCGCTGACGATCGCGGGCTCAGATTCCGGTGGCGGCGCAGGTATTCAGGCCGACCTGAAGACGTTCCACCAGTTCGGTGTCTTCGGTACATCGGTGGTCACCGCCATCACTGCCCAGAATACGCGTCGCGTCGAGTCGTGGGAGCCGGTCTCGGCCCGGATGGTACGCGCACAGCTGGACGCCGTTGTGGCAGACCTTCGTCCGGGGGCGACCAAGTCGGGAATGCTAGGAGCGCGTGATGTCGTCCTGGCCGTTGCCGCCGGTCTCACGGAACACCAGCTGCCGGGATACATCCTCGACCCCGTGATGGTCGCCACGTCGGGCGACGTACTTCTCGAGCCGGATGCAGTGTCGGCATTGCGAGAGAGGCTGGTGCCGCTGGCGGCGCTCATCACGCCCAACCTGCAGGAAGCGGAGATGCTGCTGGGGACGCCAGTTTCCGGTGTGGAGGAGATGGCTGACGCAGCGGAGCGGCTCGTGAAGCAGCTCGGAGCCGTAGCGGCGCTGGTGAAGGGGGGCCACCTGAGGGGCGACAGGGTCGTGGATGTTCTCTACGTCGGCGGCAGGCACATACTCATGGACAACCCCCGAATCGAGACGACCAGCACGCACGGTACCGGATGCACTCTGTCGGCGGCGATCGCCGCGACGCTGGCACTGGGGGCTATGCTGGAGGACGCCGTGGGCACAGGGGTGCGTTTCGTACAACGTGCGATGCAGACGGCGCCGGGACTGGGAAGCGGTCACGGACCCGTGAACCATTTCGCCCGCCCGGATCAGAGCTGAGTCAGGCCAGTTCGGCCATGAAGGCGCGCACCAGCGCGCGGAAGTCGTCGGAGATCCGCGCCGTCGTCGCCAGCACGTCGGCGTGACTCAACGGTGCCTCGGAGATTCCGGCCGCGAGATTGGTGATACAGCTCGCGCCCACCACGCGCATGTGCAGCGCGCGGGCGACAATCACCTCGGGGACGGTCGACATTCCCACAGCATCTGCCCCCATCCGCTCCAGCATGCGCACTTCGCTGGGAGTTTCATAGCTCGGCCCACGCAGAGCACCATAGACACCGGTCTTGGGGGTGATGCCACAGCGGAACGCTACCCGGGCGAGGCGCTCCCGGAGCACCGGGTCGTAGGCTGCGCTCATGTCCGGGAAGCGCTCATCGCCTTCTTCCAGCTGCCCGGCGAGCGGCGAATCGAACATCAGGTTCAGATGGTCTTCCAGGATCATGAGATCGCCCGGCTCGAGATCCCTGCGGATTCCGCCAGCCGCGTTGGACACGAAAAGCGTCTGCGCTCCCAGAGCGTGGAGGACTCGCACCGGAAAGCCGACGGCCTGCAGCGAATGGCCCTCATAAGCGTGTATGCGTCCCGCCATCACCAGCATCCTGTGTCCGCCGAGCGTTCCGGAAACGAGATTCCCGGCGTGCCCCACGACCGACGCGGAGGAGAACCCGGGGATATCCGAGAACTTGACTGAGCGCGCTTCCTCGAGATCGTCGGCGACAGCTCCGAGGCCCGAGCCGAGTATGAGCGCCAGCTCAGCGGGGTCGTCGCCAATGTGCTGACGGACCGAGGCGGCAGTCCACTGCGCCGCCGCGACGCCGTAGGGAGAGCTCACGCCGATATCCGGCGGGGAACCGCGATTGCTTCGATCTCAGCTTTGGCTCGCGCTGCCAGCGCAGCGCGCTCCTTCCATGGGAGGAACGCACTGTCGAATCCGGCCAGTGCCACCGTGCACAGCTCGTCCCAGGTGAAATCCAGGTGGCGTGACGCGTACCAGAATTCGTCAGTGAGGGTCGTTGCGCTCATGAGCCGGTTGTCGGTGTTCAGGGTGACCAGTGTCCCACGGTCGAAATAGGACCGCAGCGGGTGCAACTCGTAGGAAGCGACCGCCTGCGTCTGCACGTTACTCGTGAGACAGATCTCCAGAGGAATCCGGCGGTCTGTCACGTAGCTGGCGAGGCTCTCGTCCTCGAAAAGCCGCGTCCCGTGTCCGATCCTGTGCGCACCGCAGGTATGCACGGCCTGCCGTATGGAGGAGCCACCGTAACCCTCTCCGGCGTGGACTGTGACCGCGAAGTCGTTCTCGCGCGCCAGAGCGAATGCGGCAGCGTGCCCCGCAGCGGGGTTTCCCGCTTCGGGCCCCGCGAGGTCGAACGCCACCACCCCGCGCTCACGGTAGGCAACAGCCAGTCGCGCCATGTCCAGCGAGACGGCGGGATCCATGTGCCTCAGCGCACAGACGATGAAACGTACGACGACTCCGAGCTCACGCTCGCCACGCTCAAAGCCGCGCAGCGCCGCCTCCAGGGCTGCCTCGACCGAAAGTCCCGAGCGGGTGTTGAGCAGCGGTGCGTTCCGCACCTCGAGATACCATATCCCGTCAGCAACCGCATCCTCACACAGCTCGTAGGCGATCCGCTCGAGCGCCGCCTCGGTCTGCATGACCGAGATCGTGAGCTCGAACCGCTCCAGATAGTCCTCGAGATGCTTGGCGTCGTCCGCATGCATGTATGTGGCGAGCGCCTCCGGAGTCCCGGCAGGGACCTCAACCGAGTGCTCCCGGGCGAGCTCCAGCAGCGTGGCAGGACGCAAGGAGCCGTCGAGGTGACAGTGCAGCTCCGCCTTCGGCAGGCGGCGCAGCTGGTCGCGATCTATCACGTACGCTGGCTTGCGTCGGCGGAACGGGACTGCCGCGAGCTGACTATCCGGAAAATCGCGCCGCCATACACCGGCGAATCCGCAGGCGTGGCCAAGCCACGGTTGTCCACAACGACGCGGAGGCCCGAGTGAATCTCGGCCGCAACCGCGGGATTCCACTCGGTAACAGCATCGAACGCCGTGGCGTTTTTCGCCACATCAACGGGATCTCCGTTCACATAAACCCGCACGCACGATGTCATGCCTAAAGTTGACGACGGCAGCCGTCCCGGACAACGTTCGCAGCTGAGCGGCGGGCAGCGATTCGCCTCGGGCGTGGCCGGCTCACTGGTACACAAACGTGACATCGGGGACCTTCACCGGGCGCGTTGGATCCTGCACCATGAGGCAAGGTGGAAGCTGAAACGCTGCGACAGAAGCCTCTGATCATCGGCATCGCCGGCGGTTCCGGCTCTGGAAAATCAACGGTCGCGCACAAAGTCGCGGGCGCCCTTTCGGGAACCTCCGTCGCGTTTCTCGACATGGACGCCTATTACCGGGACCACTCACATCTGTCGCTGGAGGAACGGCGCAGGGTCAACTGGGATCACCCTGAGACTTTCGACTACGAGCTGCTCATCTCACACGTCGAGCTGCTCCTCGCCGGCAGACCGATTGCCAAGCCGGTGTACGACTTTCTCACTCACACAAGAGCGCCTGGATCGCAGCACGTGGAACCAGCGGACGTGGTGGTGCTCGATGGGATCCTGCTTTTCGTCGATTCGCGAATCCGCGCTCTCTGCGACGTGAAGGTGTTCGTGGACGCCGACCCCGATGTACGGCTGATCCGGCGGGTTCGGCGGGACATGTCGGTGCGCGGACGACCACTGGACGAGATCCTGGAGCAGTATCTCACGACCGTCCGTCCAATGCACCAGGAGTTCGTTGAGCCCAGCAAGCGATATGCGGATGTCATCGTTCCACGGGGCGGTCACAACGCCATTGCGATCGAAATGATCGTCGCCAAGATCCAGCGCCGGCTGCACGAGAGCTCCTGGTGAGCGCAGTGCGGGCCGATGAGGGTGAGCGGGTTCTGGTTGTGGACGACGAGCCCGACATTGTGGCGCTCGTGGCATACCATCTGGCCAAGGCCGGATACAGAGTGTCCACCGCAGCGAACGGCTCCGAGGCGGTGGAAGTCGCACGGCGGGAACGCCCCGCACTCGTGGTGCTCGACCTGATGCTCCCGGGTGTCTCAGGCTATGACGTACTGCAGCAGCTGCGTGCCAGCGACAGGACACGGGAGGTCGGTGTGCTGCTGCTCACGGCTCGACGGGAGGAACCAGATCGAATTCGTGGCTTGTCGCTCGGTGCCGATGATTACCTGACGAAGCCGTTCAGCCCGCAGGAGCTGGTACTGCGCGTTGGGGCGATTCTGCGCCGGTTGGGCGCCGGCGGAGGAACGGGCGCCGACATTGTGGAGATCGACTCCATCAGGATAGACAAGTCAGCGCACGAAGTCACGGTGGATGGGGAGCACGTGGAGCTGACACCGACCGAGTACAAGCTCCTCCTGATCCTCGCCGAGCGTCGTGGCCGCGTGCAGGGCCGCCGCCATCTCCTGGAGAGCGTGTGGGATGCGGCGCCCGACATTCAGACCCGCACGGTGGACATGCACGTACAGCGCCTGCGGGCGAAGCTTGGGCCTGCCGGCGATCTGATCGAGACCGCGCGGGGATTCGGTTACCGGATCCGGAGCGAGCCGGGCCGGAGCAAGTGAGCTACACCGCACGACTGTTCGTGCAGTCGCTGCTTGCCATACTGGCCTTCATTATCGCGGCCGTCTTTCTGGATCCATGGAGCTCGATCCAGCGGCTGCTTGCGACAACCGCCGTCGCACTGCTTGCAGCCTGGTTGATCGCGCATGTGACCGGAGCGCGATCGACACGCACCGTGCGCCAGCTGCGGGATGCCGCTGATGCGCTTGCAGCCGGTGATCTCTCCGTTCGCCCCTCCCTTGCGACGCCGGGCGAGCTGGGTGAGCTGTCGGATGCGCTGTGGCGCGTGTCGGAGCAGCTTGGCGCCCGTATCGAAGCGCTCCAGGCGGAAGATGCCCTTCTCGGGGCGGTCATCGAGTCACTGAATGAAGGCGTGCTCGCGTTCAATGCGCAGCAGCAGGTGGTGCGGATCAATCGTGTTGGCCGCGAGCTCCTCCAGCTCGGCGACGAGCCGCTGCCGATGCACGTGGACCAGCTTCCGCGCGATGCTCCCCTTCACCGCGCCGTGCAGGCGGCGCTGCGCGGGACCGCAACCTCGCCGATCGAGGCAGGCATTGGTGATCGAACGCTGGCGCTGACGGCCACGCCGCTGGGCGGTGGCGGCGGAGCGGTCGTTGCCCTGTTCGATCTCACGCAGGTACGGAGGCTGGAGCAGATCAGGCGCGATTTTGTCGCCAACGTATCGCACGAGTTGCGGACGCCTCTCACTGTCGTAAGCGGGTTCGCCGAGACGCTGGCAGACGACGATCCTCCGCCGGATCAGCGGCGGCAGTTCGCGGAAGTCATCCGCACTCATTCTCAGCGGATGCACAGGATCGTGGACGACCTCCTGGACCTCTCGCGAATCGAGTCCGGCGGGTGGGTGCCGAAGCCGGAGGAGGTGGACGTCCGTGAGCTTGCTGCTGAGGCGCTGGCAGCAGCCGCTCCCGCTGCTGAATCCAAGGGAGTCGCACTCGCGCTCGACGTCGCACAGGATGTTGCTCCGGTCATCGTGGATCGGACGGCAGTGCGTCAGATCCTTTCGAATCTCATAGACAACTCGCTGAGGCACACCGACGCCGGGCAAGTGACCGTATTTGCCACGCGGGTCGCGGGCGGAACCGAACTCGGCGTCCGCGACACTGGGAGCGGAATTACACCCGACCACCTCCCACGGATCTTCGAACGGTTCTACCGGGTGGATCCTGCGCGCACCAGAGAAAGTGGGGGCACAGGACTGGGGTTGGCCATCGTGAAGCACCTCGTGGACGCACACGGTGGCACTCTCACGGCCGAGAGCGAACTGGGACGCGGCACAGCGATCGCTGCTTTCTTTCCGTCAGGAGCGGCCAGCACGGGGTGAGCACAGGCCCCTCGCATCGCGCGAAGCCTCGCGCGGGGTGACGCTGACCACCGTGACCGATTCGTTGCACAACCGTGGATCAACGAAGACAGGGCAGCGGCAGAATGAAGGCGCATGACATCGACGCCTTCCTTCTCCCGGAATCCCATGCGCCACTTCTCTCTGTCGGCACTGCTCCTGGCTACAGTTCTTCCCCTCGTCACACCGAATACCAGCCTGTCCGCACAGACCGCGGCCTCGGACAGGTCCGGCCGGATCGTGGGACGCGTTATCGACCTTCGCACCGGAGAGGGAATCTCGAACGTCGGAATACAGGTCGTAGGAACGACGACGGGAGTTCAGAGCGGACTGGATGGCAGGTTCTCCCTGTCGAGCGTGACCGGTGGAACGGTAACGCTCCATGCGCGGCGACTCGGCTACACGCCGAAGACCATCACCGGAATCCTTCTCGCCGCCGGTGAGACGATCGAGCAAAACATCGGCCTGGACCCGATGTCCGTCGCGCTCGAAGCAACTGTGGTGTCGGCAGCTGCTGAACGTGGCACAATCAGCGAAACGCTCGACCAGCAGCGTACGTCCAGCAACGTCGTGAACGCGGTGACACGGGAGCAGATAGCGCGCAGCCCCGACGGAGATGCCGCCCAGGCCCTGCAGCGCGTGAGTGGCGTGACGGTACAGGATGGCAAATACGTCTTCGTGCGCGGACTTGGCGAGCGCTATACGACGACATCGCTCAACGGTGCGCGGCTCCCCAGCGCAGAGCCCGAGCGCAAGGTCGTGCCGCTCGATCTCTTTCCGGCGAGTCTCATTCAGGCTGTCACGACAACGAAGAACTTCACCGCCGACCAGCCTGGCGACTTCAGCGGTGCGCAGGTGGACATCCGCACGCGGGAGTTCCCGGCACGACGGCAGACGAACGCTTCCGTCTCGATGGGGATGAACGCCCGCTCGAGCAGTGGAACCGTCCTCCCGCCGATGCTCAGTGGTGAACGATTCGGTTTCGCCGGCACCGAGCGGCGCGTCCCGGATCTGGTTCTCCGGCAGGGAAGCTTCACCAGCACTCCGGGCCAATCCGAGGTGAATGCGATGGTGAGCTCGTTCCACAACGCGTGGATTCCGCGGGCACAGGGAACACAGCCCAGCACGTCGATCGGCCTCTCGACCGGTTCCGGGATGACGCTCTTCGGCAACCCTGCCGGCTACGTTGCGTCGCTCAGCTACGCCTACACACAGGAAGTACGCGACCAGGAGGTCCGCGGCTACGCCGAAGTGTCGGGCGATGGCGAGGCGCGGGAGAGCGACAGGTACGAGGGGAGCACCGGCCGGGCGAGCATTCTCTGGGGAGGGTTGTTGAACACGAGCACGATGCTGGGTGACAGAACGCGCGCGTACACCAACAACACCTACAATCGCACGGCCGACGCCGAAGCACGGCGCGAGCTGGGATACAACGAGAATCTGGGACAGCAGCTCCAGATCGACCGGCTTCGCTTCGTGGAGCGGAGCATGTATTCGAGCCAGATCGGCGCGGAGCGGCAGATCGGCCAGCGAAGCACACTCGCGACCGCGTTCACGATGGCGGGAGTGCGCCGCTACGAGCCGGACCGCACCGAGTTCGTGCGCGTGCTTCCGCAGGATGGATCGGAGTCATTCTGGCTCAATTCCGGCGAAGGAGCAGTCAAGACATTCGGCGACCTGCAGGAACGCAGCTACAACACGTCAGCAGATCTCACGATCGGATTCGGCGACGTGATGAAGCCCCATGCCGTGAAGATCGGGGGAGTGTACCGATTCACCCGACGCGACGCGGCCAACCGCGTGTACAGCCTGCAGGCCCCATCGCTGTCACTGGAACAGCGCCGCCTCTCGGCCGAGGAGATCTTCGACGGACGGTTCGCCAATCCGGCCGACGGCTATTTCCGCATTCAGCCGCTGTCGCAGGGTGGCTCGTATGACGCTCAGGAAGAGCTCGCAGCAGGTTATGCCCAGATCGAATGGTCTCTGACCTCGCGGCTGCGGGCGATCGCGGGAGCCCGGGTGGAGAGCAACGCACTGAAACTCGACGCTGAGCCGACTGTGGGCACGCCACTGCGAGTGCTGCCGCAGTACACCGACGTACTCCCATCTCTGGTGCTGAACTATCAGCTCAGCGACCGACACAACCTTCGCGCCTCGGCCTCACAGACACTGGCACGCCCGGAATATCGCGAGCTGGCAGAGGTACAGTACCGCGATGTTATCGGCGGCGAGAACGTCATCGGCAACTCCCAGCTGCGGCGCACACTGATTCGCAACGCCGACCTGCGATGGGAGTGGTACCCGCGTGCGGGCGAGGTACTGAGCATCGGCGTCTTCGCCAAGCAGTTCGACGATCCCATCGAGCGCGTCTTTCTCGCTACATCGGGAACGCGGTTGACGACATTCCTCAACGCCGACCGGGCGCAGACGCTCGGTCTCGAGTTCGACCTTCGGACGGGACTCGACATGCTCGGAGGCTGGCTCGCTCCGGTGACGCTCTTCTCGAACGTGACGGTAATGCGAAGCGAGGTGACCATCGGCGAGAACCGGTTCGGAGTTCCGGATGCGGATCGCCCCATGGTCGGACAGGCGCCGCACGTCGTGAACCTCGGCGCAACGTACGCCTCCCTGACTGGTCGCACGAGCGCCACTCTGCTCTTCAATCGTGTTGGACGCCGGATCGTGACTGTGAGCGACAACTCACTCCCGGTGACGTATGACGCAGCAAGGGGAGTGCTCGACTTCTCACTCCGATTCCCGTTACTCGCCGGCTTCGACGGCAAGCTCGACGCGAAGAACCTGCTCGACCAGCCGTACGAGCAGCGCCAGGGCTCCGTGATCCGCGAGCAGTATCGCGCGGGGCGCGTCTTCACGGTGGGAGTTGCCTTCCGCCCCTGACCGGGATCACCCCCCGGGGATCGGGCGCGACACGCTGAGCAGGATGTGGATCGTGACGCGCCTGTTGCAGTTCCACAGCCGGCCCGCGACACGGCCGGCTGTTCTTTCATGTACACCGCCAGCCGCAAAGAGCGGACTGTAATCCGAAGCTCGACTCACCTCTGCAGGAGACAATGAAGAGAATGCTGAAACGCAGCGTACTGATCGCAACTGTCGCATTTACCGCACTCGCGTGCGGGTTCGACGACGACCCGATCACGGGAGTTCAGATACCGGGTGGTTCCGCACTGATCAACGCCGACATCACAAGCGACCGCACGCTGTACGCGGAGACGACGTACACAATCTCCGGCTTCGTGAAGGTCGCCAGCGGCGCCACACTGACCATCCGCCCGGGCACCCGGATTCTCGGCGACTACAACACTCTCGGCTCGTCGCTGTTCGTCCTCCGGGGAGCGCGCATCGAGGCAAACGGAACCGCTGATGCTCCAATCGTATTCACCTCCTCCAGACCCCAGGGTCAGCGTCAGGCAGGCGACTGGGGCGGATTGATCCTTGTCGGGCGTGGGATCATCAACCGCGGCGACCCCACGATCATCGAGGGGACGGGGGTGGGCAGCGGAAACCCGGCGCAGAACTACGCCGGCGGAACGGATAACAGCGACAACAGCGGGATCCTTCGTTACGTGCGGGTGGAGTTCGCGGGGTACGCCACCGCGCAGGACCAGGAGCTCAACAGCTTCACCTTCGCAGCCGTCGGTAGCGGCACGACCGCGGAGTATCTCCAGTCGCTCAACGGACTCGATGACTCCTTCGAGTGGTTCGGCGGTGCGGTCAACCACCGCTACCTCGTGTCGTACGAATCCGGTGACGACCATTTCGACGCATCCGAGGGTTACACCGGCCGCGTGCAGTACGCCATCGCATATCAGACCGGGCTGCTAACCAACATTCGCAGCGGAGCGGGAACCCCCTCGAGCGATCCACAGGGTGTGGAGAACGATGGCTGCAATGGATCGAATTGCTCAGCCGGACACCGCTCGGCCCCGATGACCGACCCTCTCTTCGCGAACTTCACGCTCGTCGGGCCGGGTACGGGAACGGGTGTGGACGGCACCAGCGGCGGCTGGGGCGTGCTCCTCCGCCGCGGAACCGCGGGATACTATGTCAACAGCGTGGTCGCCCGATGGCCGAAGGGCGCGGTTAGCGTTCGCGATTCGGTAACGGGCGCACGGATCGATGAGGGAACGCTCGTGATCAGGAACATGTACCTGGCCGAGAACGGAAGCGTGTTCGAAGCCGGCAGCCAGCGGTACGCGGTCGATCCGACAGCGAACGCGATCGAAGTGGGACCTGTCACCGCGGGGAGTATCTTCGCCGTCCTTCCTGCGGGCCAGCCGACTTCGGAGGTCGAAATCGACTGGAGTCTGGTCTCCGGGGCGGAAGCACGCACCGGCGGGACGGGCCCGTTCACGGGAGCACTTGCGACGAAGGCTTCAGGACTGGTGACGGGCACGACGTTCCGCGGTGCGTGGGACCCGAATGGCTCGAAGTGGTGGCAGGGGTGGACGCGGTACGCGCACAACTGACGTTGATGCTGCGTGGGGCAGCGCTGGCGGCGGGGTTCGTCCTCGCCGTCGGCGGATGCACGAGAGACGGGATCCCCGCGGCCACGGCTACGCCGCTGGTGGAGAACGGTGCGTCGGCTCCGGCAGATCTGGTTACGGACAGCGTCCTGCCGATGCACGTTCTGTTGCACCGGTTTCGGGCGAACCTTCCTGTCGCGATCGCGCTCGAAAACGGCGCGCACTCCGTGGATGAGCTCATCGACCGGTTCATGTCGGCGGTGGAGCGCAGTGATACTGTCACGCTCGCACAAATCGCTGTGTCACGCGCTGAGTATGCCTGGCTCTACTTCCCCGCAAGCGTGTATGCCACCGCTCCCTACGAGCTGCCCCCGGACATCGCCTGGATGCTGAGCGCAGCGGCCAGCGGGAAAGGACTCACCCGGGTGGTTCGCCGGCTGGGCGGCAAGCCGCTTCGGCTTCGCGGCTACCACTGCACAGAGGAAGCGCGCGAGGGTGCCAACCGCTTCTGGCGCGACTGCTCCGTCGAGTACGAGCACGTCGTAGAGGGGCAGCGGTCCCGCCGGCTGTTTGGAACAATCATGGAGCGGGACGGCCGCTACAAGTTCCTCAGTTACGCCAACGACTTCTGACAGCCGGTCTCCCTGGAAAACGGGCGCTTCGCGACGCCGGCATCGGACGGGTAGAGGCGCCATGGCGGGCCGAGGGGTGACGCAGGAGCGCGGCGGCGCTCAGATTTGTTGCCGTGCCGCGCCAGCGCCGGAGCCGCGTATCCCAGATCAGCCACTGCCGGCTGCTGAGCGTACTCCTGGCGACGCCGGGACTCGCCAGCTTCGCTCAAGCGCAGGAAACTGCGGCCGCAGCGCCGGCTGAAGCACCGCGCGTTTCGGTTTCCGGCATCGTCTTCGCGAACTACCAGTACCGACTCCACCCACCCGGCGCCGACAACCGGTTCGACCTGGAGCGTGCATATCTGACCGCGAGCGGGCCGCTGGGAGAGCGCGTCAGCTTTCGCGTAACGACGGACGTGTTCCAGCAGCAGCGCGACACTGTGAACCGCAGCTGGCAGGTGCGTGCGAAGTACGCCTACGCGCAGTACGATTATTCGCGCAGCACGGCGTGGCCCGCGTGGGTGCGGCTTGGGATCCTGCAGACGGTGTTCATCGAGCATGACGAGGCATTCTGGCCACGCTGGCTTTCGAGCTCGCCGACCGACAGGCAGGGTTACTTCTCATCAGCTGACGCCGGCATCTCGACGCGCATTGGTCTGCCGGGGCGACGGGGGGAGATCTACAGCACGATCACCAACGGGCCGGGGTTTGCTTCGCGTGAAATCGACCGGTTCAAGGACTATGCAGCGCGCCTCAGCCTCACCCCCTTCGCTGCTCAGGGCGATAACCCACTCCGCACGCTGGTCCTCTCCGCATGGGGTTACAAGGGGGCCATCGCGAGCCGGTTCGTGACGGGTGGCCCTGAACAGCTGGGACCTGTGGGAGAGTCGCTCCGGCGGGACCGGTGGGGGATCTTCGGCGCCATCGCCCATCCGCGAATAACGGCGTCGCTGCAGTATGCGATGCGCAGCGACGAGGGCGAAGCCGGTTCGAACACTGTTTCCGATCCACGAATTGTGACCGACAGCAGCGGCTCGCTCATCGCCGCTTACGCCGTGATTCGGCCGTTCTCTGGAAGCGCTGACCGCCTGTCGTTCGTGACGCGACTTGACCGCGTGAACCTGAACCGCGACGCTGGCAGGCAGCACGACCTCGTAATCGCCGGCGTGATCTGGACTCTGAACTCACGAGCTGCGGTCGCTTTCGATTTCCAGGGCAACTACCCGCGGGAAGGGAGCGCGGCCACACCCGTACGGACCATGTTTTTGCACACGGTGGCGCGCTTCTGAGCGGTCGTGACCTGATCGTTACGCTGCAGTCCGGAAGCGCCTCCCTGCAGACCGTACCTTTCAGGATTACCAACTTCGTGACACGACAATGCAACCACACGTCTCCCGGGTAGCGCTGCTCGCTCTCGCCGCCGCCGCACTCGCATGTGGGCGTGGCGATTCTGACGGAACTGGCACCTCTCGCGGTGTGGCGCTCACCGGTGCCGGTGCGACGTTCCCCTATCCGCTCTACTCGCGCTGGTTCTCCGACTACGCCACAGAAACAGGCATACGGATCAACTACCAGTCCATCGGCTCCGGCGGCGGCATCCGCCAGATATCAGAAGGCACCGTGGATTTCGGCGCCTCTGACGGCCCGATGAGCGACGAGGAGCTGTCACGCGCCCGCGGTGGCCGGATCCTGCACTTCCCCACCGTGGCCGGCGCGGTCGTCGTGACGTACAACCTGCCCGGAGTGAGCCAGCCGCTGAACCTGGACGGGGAAACCGTGGTGAACATCTTCCTTGGCAACGTCCGGCGGTGGAATGCGCCGGAGATAGCTGCGCTCAACCCCGGAGTCGCGCTCCCCGATCGTGACGTGATCGTGGTGCATCGCTCTGATGGCAGCGGCACGACCTACGTCTTCACCGACTACCTGGCGGCTGTCAGTCCCGCCTGGGCCAGGGGCCCGGGACGGGGCAAGGAAGTGAGCTGGCCGGTCGGCCTTGGCGGGAAAGGAAATGAGGGAGTCGCCGGACAGGTGAAGCAGACTCCTGGCGCCGTTGGTTACGTGGAGCTGGCGTACGCCAACCAGAATCAGCTCCCTGCGGCTTCGATCCGGAACTCTTCAGGCAACTTCATCCAGCCAACGCTCGAGTCCATCACCGCCGCGATCTCCGCCGCCGCCGAGACTCTGCCATCGGACACCGACTACCGGATCTCGATCGTTGATCCACCCGGTGCGGACGCGTATCCGATCTCCTCACTGACCTGGCTGCTGGTCTATGAGCAGCAGCGCGACAGCACGAAAGGGCGAAGGCTCGCTGACTTTCTCCGCTGGGCGTTCACTGAAGGAGAAGAGCGGGCGGAAGCGTTGGATTACGCTCCTCTGCCGGAAAGCATGCGCCAGCAGCTGCTTCAACGTCTTGATTCGCTGAAACTCGGGTCGTGACCGAGGCACCTCCCGCGCCGGGTCCAGCCGGGCTGCGCGCGCGGCTTGCGCACGATGACGCACCGGCGTTTGGCGACAGGATTTATACGGCCGCCATCACCGGGTTTGCGCTGCTCATTCCCGCGCTCCTGCTGCTCATTGCAGTCGCAATTCTCCTCGCGGCCTGGCCTGCGCTGTCGCGCGCCGGACTCTCTTTCATCACGAGCAGCACATGGGACGTGGGGCGGGGGCAGTTCGGGGCCGCGCCTGCCATTTACGGCACGCTGGTTTCGTCTGCCATTGCGCTGATACTCGCAACGCCGCTCGCCCTCGGCGTCGCAATCTTCCTCTCAGAGATCGCGCCGCAATGGCTGCGTCAGCCGGTGGCGTTCATGGTGGACCTGCTGGCTGCGGTTCCCAGTGTCGTATACGGCCTGTGGGGGATCTTCTTTCTGGTGCCCCTTCTGCGCGAGTCGGTCGCGCCGTTCCTGGCGGACACACTTGGACTTGGTGCGACTCCCCTGTTCAGCGGACCCAACTACGGTTACAGCATGCTCGCAGCCGGCGTGATCCTCGCGATCATGATCCTGCCCTACATCTCGGCGGTGACGCGGGAAGTGCTGCGGGCCGTGCCTCGCTCGCAGCGCGATGCAGCGCTGGCGCTGGGGGCCACCCGATGGGAGATGATCAGGGACGCGGTGGTGCCTTACGCGAAATCGGGAATCATCGGTGCGATCATTCTGGGACTTGGCAGAGCGCTCGGTGAAACCATGGCCGTGACGATGGTGATCGGGAACCGCCCGGAGATATCGGCGTCGCTGCTGTCGCCCGGCTACACTATGGCGTCCCTGATCGCGAACGAGTTCACGGAAGCCACGAGTGACATGCATCTCTCGGCGCTGATGGCGGTGGGGGCGGTGCTGTTCGCCACTACCCTGCTGGTGAACGCGATTGCGCGATGGCTCGTATGGCAGGTCGGACGTGGCCCGCGCCCGCCCCGGCTCCCCCGCGGCGCACCGGTGGCAGCGTCCCTTCGCGCTGGTGGCCAGTGAATCGGCTCACTGTCCGACACAGCCGCAACGCTGCGATGCTCGCGCTCACCTACGTCGCTGCGATTCTGGCGACGCTGCCGCTCATCTTCATCCTCTTTCACCTCCTCAGGGCCGGCGCGGGCGCGCTCACGCTCGACTTCTTCACGCATACTCCGCAGCCGGTCGGTGAAGCGGGCGGTGGCATGGCCAACGCGATCGTCGGGACACTGATACTCGTTGGCGTGGCGGCGACGATCGGGCTGCCGGTTGGAATCGGTGCCGGCTTGTACCTCGCCGAGCAGCGCGGCAGCGTGCTTGCGACGACCGTGCGGTTTCTTTCGGACGTCCTGAACGGCTTACCCTCGATAGTGATGGGAATATTCGCGTGGGAGTTTCTGGTGCGCCCGTTCGGCGGTTTTTCGGCGATGGCAGGCGGCGTCGCACTGGGCGCGATGATGATTCCACTGGTGACACGAACCACCGAGGAGATGATCCGGCTGGTGCCGGGGTCGCTGCGCGAGGCGGCGCTGGCACTCGGATACACCCGATGGCGCACGTCACTCGTGGTTGTCCTGCGCACGGCGCTACCGGGCATCGTGACAGGCGCGCTGGTGGCGATAGCGCGCATCGCCGGCGAGACCGCCCCGCTGCTGTTCACCGCTCTGGGCAACCAGTTCTGGTCACTCGCCCTCGACGAGCCAATAGCCGCGCTGCCGCTGCAGATCTTCACCTACGCGATCAGCCCATACGACGAATGGCACGCCCAGGCATGGGCCGGCGCACTCGTGCTGATTGCTCTCGTCCTCATCATGAGTCTCATTGCCAGACGGTTCACACGTGCACGTTTCGGTTCCGTCACCGACTGAGGTCGCTTACCGCGCTCTTCTAACGACGACCGAGCGGCGTGCGGTCGTCGAGGAAGTCGAGCACGCACCTCCGATGATCACGACGGAGTCGCTCAGTGCGTGGTTTGGCGCCAAACAGGCGGTGCGCGATGTGACCGTGAACGTACTCGCCAACCAGGTAACCGCGATCATCGGCCCTTCAGGATGCGGGAAATCCACGCTGCTGCGGTGCCTCAACCGGATGCACGAGACCGTGCCGCTGGCGCGCGTGACCGGCACGGTCACGCTCAGCGGGGCGCCGGTGTACGGACCGGGGACCAATGCGATCGCAGTGCGCCGCACCGTCGGAATGGTGTTCCAGCGGCCCACTCCGTTCCCGACCATGTCGATCCGCGGCAACGTTGCCGCCGGGCTCCGCGTTCTGGGGCGGATGGCGCCAGGCACGCGCGAGCAGGACGAAATAGTCGAGCGGGCGCTGACGCGCGCCGCGCTGTGGGACGAAGTGAAGGACAGGCTCGACCTGAGTGCCATCGCCCTTTCGGGAGGCCAGCAGCAGCGGCTGTGCATTGCCAGAGCACTGGCGACTGACCCCAAGGTCATCCTGCTGGACGAGCCCACTGCGTCGCTGGATCCGCTCAGCACGCAGAAAATCGAGGAGCTGCTGCACGTGCTCCGGGAAGAGACCACTGTCGTGATCGTCACGCACAACATGCAACAGGCAGCCCGTGTTTCCGCTCGCACGGCGTTCATGCTCGACGGCGAGATGGTGGAAGTGGCCCCGACGAGAATCCTGTTCACCAGTCCCGCGGATGCACGCACCGAAGCGTACATAACCGGGCGGTTCGGATGACGGCCCTCGCCCCCGAGCTCATGGCTGCGGCTGAAGGTGTTTCGCCGGCAATCAGCACGGACGGTTTCTCATTCTGGTATGGAGACCGGCAGGCGCTGGACGACATCGGCATCCTCATACCGGCTCTGAGGATCACGGCACTGATCGGACCGTCGGGGTGCGGAAAGTCCACCTTCCTCCGCTCGATCAACCGGATGAACGACACCATTCCGGGCGCGCGCCATGCCGGACGCATACTGCTCCACGGCGCTGATCTGTACGCGCCTGACGTGGACGCCGTCGATCTCCGCCGCCGTGTGGGAATGGTATTCCAGCGCTGGAATCCGTTCCCCAAGTCCATCTATGACAACGTCGCCTACGGCCCGCGAATCAACACGCGGGCCAGTCGTCGGGAGCTCGACGAGATTGTCGAGCGGTCGCTCAACCGCGCAGCGCTGTGGGACGAGGTCAAGGACCGGTTGCGCGAATCCGCGCTGGCGCTGTCTGGAGGTCAGCAGCAGCGGCTGTGCATAGCACGCGCGCTTGCGAATAAGCCAGAAGTACTGCTGCTCGACGAGCCAGCGAGCGCGCTCGACCCGATAGCGACGCAGCGCATCGAGGAACTGCTCGTGCAGCTGAAGGCCGAGTTGACGATCATCATCGTGACGCACAACCTGCAGCAGGCAGCGAGGCTCTCCGACTGGACGGCGTTCTTCTACCTCGGCAGGCTGGTCGAGATGGATCTCACCGAGCGGCTGTTCACGCGCCCGGGCGAGCCGCGCACCGAGGCATACATCACTGGGAGGTTTGGATGACCGCGCCACTGGCCGGTTCCGGTTTCAGGCACTTTCACGAGCAGCTTGCCGCGCTGAAGCAACAGTTGCTCGACATGTCGGACGCGGCCGAAAAGCTCGTCGAGCGCTCCATTCGCGCGCTGCTGAACCGCGACATCGAGGCGGCGGAAGCCGTCATCGCCGGCGACAGCGTTCTGAACGATCTCGAGATCCGGATCGAGAACGGAGCCGTTGCGCTACTCGCGCTGCAGCAACCGATGGCGCGCGATCTTCGCTTCATAATCGGTGCGATCAAGATCTCCAGCGACCTGGAGCGGGTCGGCGATCACGCCGTCAACATCGCCGAGTGTGCCTCGCGCCTTGCGAAAGCGGGCGCCACGATCCTGCCCACGCCGGAGCTCGAAGACATGGCCCGACGTGCGCGAAAGATGCTGAGCGACGCGCTCGATGCATTCATCAAGGCCGACGGCCAGCTGGGCCGCGAAGTCTGCCGGTCCGACGACGCAGTGGATGCTCTGCACGACTCGATCTTCCGCATCCTGCTCACGCACATGATGGCCGACACCAGGACCATTTCACCCGCACTCGAGCTCCTCCTCGTCAGCAGGAATCTCGAGCGCATCGCGGATCTCGCCACCAACATCGCGGAGGACGCAGTCTACCTGGCAGAGGGAAAACAGATAAAGCACCACTTCGAGGACTGAGGCCACTCCTGCACGGCAGTGGGCGGCTACTCCTCCCCCCAGGGCTGCTCCAGCAGCAGGCGGTGAACAGCAAGCTCTGGTTCTGCGCCAGGGAGTCGCTGAATGTAGGTGCCATCAGCCTGTAACTCCCATGCCTGCCGGTTGTCGGCCAGGTATGTATGAAGCAGCGTATGGAGCCGCTCCTTCAGGATCGGGTCGACTATCTGCGCGACGACTTCCACTCTGCGATCGAGGTTGCGCTCCATCCAGTCGGCTGAGCCGACGAAATACTCCGGCTCGCCGGAGTTGTGGAAGCACCAGGCGCGTGAGTGCTCGAGGAACCTTCCGACGATGCTCAGCACGCGTATGCGGTCGCTCATCCCGCTCACGCCCGGTCGGAGAGTGCATGTTCCGCGGACGAGGAGATCAATCTCGACACCCGCCTGCGACGCCTCGTACAGCGAGCGCACCACAGTCGGATCGACCAGCGCATTCATCTTCGCTATGATCCGTGCGGGGCGGCCGGCACGCGCGGCCGCGGCCTCCCTCCCGATGAGTTGAAGCAGCCGTTCGCGAAGATTGATCGGCGAAACGAGCAGGGTCCGCGGCACACCCTGGCTCCGGTCGCCGACGGCGATGTCGAACAGGTCGCGCACATCGGCACCCACCTCGGGACGCGATGTGAACAGGCCGAAGTCGGTGTACACGCGGGCGGTGCGCACGTTGTAATTCCCCGTTCCGATGTGCACGTAATTCCGCAGCCCGCCGTTCTCCTCCCTCACCACCATTGCGAGCTTGGCGTGCGTCTTGAGTCCGGGCACCGTGTGGGAGACACGCGCCCCTGCCCGCTCGAGTGCGCGGGCCCAGGTGATGTTGGCAGCCTCATCGAACCGCGCCTGCAGCTCCACCAGCGCCGTGACCTCTTTACCCTTCTGCGCCGCCTCAGTGATCGCGCGAACGATCGCCGAGCTCCCGGATGTGCGATACACCGTGAGCCGGATCTCGCGCACCTGTTCGTCCGCCGCAGCCGTCTCCAGGAATCGCTCGACGCTCGCCGAGAATGACTCGAAGGGATGGTGGACCATTATGTCACGGGCACGGATGAGCTCGAAGATTGATTCGCGCCGTGCCTCGAGCTCGCGCGGAACACGCGGCGTAAACGGCGGGTCACGTAGCGCAGCGATGTTCAGGCCCGCGATCGAGAACAGGTCACTCAACTGCAGCAGCGGACCCGCACTGATCACGTCGTCCTCCGTGACGCTGGCAGGCTCGTCCTCCAGCTCCTCCTCCTCGCGCAGCGAGTCGAGCAGCGACTCACGCACGTGCCCCGGCATGGAATCCTCGAGCTCGACGCGCGCCACCTCGGCAAACCGGCGTCCGAACACCTGCTCTTCCACGGTGTTGAGGAGATCGAGCGCGGTTGCCTCCCCGCCCACAGTGAGATCGGCCCAGCGTGTGACTCTGAACGCATACCAGCCGCGGACTTCCTGCTTCGGGAAAACAGTCCGCAGGCTGGCCCCGATCACCTGCTCCAGCGGCACGAACACGTGCGGATCCCCCGTTGGCACCCACCGTGACACGGTGCCCGGCACTTTCACCAGCCGGATGCAATCCAAACCGGTGGTCGCGTCGTGCAACTCGACGGCGAGCGCGAACAGACGGCTCGAGGCAGCGGGGATCGTGTACCCGGGCCCCAGCGGAAGGGGCACGAGCTGCGAGCGTACCTTGCTCTCGAAGAACTCGTCGACCTTCGCCCACTGTTCCGGAGTCAGCTCCGCCGTGGAGGAGATCCGGATTCCGTGTTCGGCCAGCTTTGGAAGCAACACACCATGCAGGCATTCCCGCTGGTCGCGAAGCAGCTCAGCGGCCCGTTCGCGTACAAGGACCAGCTGCTCAGCCGGTCTGCGTCCGTCCGCCCGCTTGGCGCGGTCGCCCCGGGCAACCTCCCGCCGCAGCCCGGCCACGCGCACCATGTAGAACTCATCCAGGTTGGCGCTGAAGATCGCCACGAACTTGAGCCGCTCCAGGAGGCGGTTGCGCTCGTCCAGCGCCTCATGCAGGACGCGGGCGTTGAACTCCAGCCAGCTCAGTTCGCGGTTCAGCAGCTGCGCGCCCGCACCTACCCCTACACGCACGGCCTGGGCGGGGGAAGCGGCGGCGGATGGCAGTTCGGAAGCTCTGGGCGGCGGCAAGATGCGCATAAAGTAGGGCCGTGGCACCAATCGGGAAGCTTGCAATCCGCGAAAATGTTGACTCCACGGTAACAGAGACCAAGTTGATGGGCCGTGGAGCAGCTGCAGACCAGTACTCAACCAATCCTCGTGGTGGACGACGAGCCTGAGATCGTATCGCTCGTTGCGTACCATCTCGAGAGAGCGGGATATACCGTTTCCACCGCAACCGACGGTGCGGCCGCGATCGTAAAAACGCGCCGGGAGCAGCCGCGCCTGATCGTGCTCGACATCATGCTGCCAGGGATCACCGGCTTCGAGGTGCTTGAGGCCGTCCGATCGCGACCGGACACAAAGGACGTGCCGGTGCTGATGCTGACTGCGTTGCAGGACGATGAGGACCGGATTCGCGGCTTGTCCCTCGGCGTTGACGACTACGTGACAAAACCGTTCAACCCCGAGGAGCTGGTCCTGCGCGTGGGTGCGATCCTCCGGCGCGTCGAATCCCGGTCGGGAATGCCCGAGACGATCACGGCGGGCCCGATCGCGCTGAACCTCCTCTCACAGCGCGTGCTGATCGATGGCCGGCACGTGGACCTCACACGCACGGAATACCGCCTGCTGCTGCTGCTCGCACAGCAGCAGGGCCGGGTGGTCGAGCGATCACAGCTGCTGGAGGACGTCTGGGCCGCCATGCCTGACATGCAGACCCGCACGGTGGACGTGCACATCCAGCGGTTGCGCTCGAAGCTTGGCGCCGCAGGAGAGATGATCGAGACTGTCCGCAGGCTCGGCTATCGCCTGCGGCTTGAGACGGCAGCGAGCACGTGAGACTAGCTCACCGGATCCTGCTTTTTTCAGTCGCTCTCATCGCCGTCCTCATGCTCGCCATAGGCTACCTCATAGAAGGGCGCCTGTACGAGAAGATCATCGGCGAGCGCGTCACCGGGTTGAGCCGCGAGGCAAAGCTGATCGAGTCGCAGTGGAGAGCAGGCGCGAACCCCGGCGACCTGGTCCGCACTGCCAGCGAAGCGCTGGGCGGGCGGGTGACACTGATCGACACGGCCGGCGTCATAGTCGCCGATGCCGACCCAGCTGGCGCGGGTGCTCAGCGCGTAGGCACCCGCGCACGACGGCCCGAGGTCGCCCAGGCTGGTGCGCATGCACTCGGCGTCGCCGCTGGCGTGAGCCCGGCCGGGGACTCGGAGGAGCTGTACGTAGCTGTCGCGGGCGAGCGCGGCGTTGCACGGGTGGCGGTATCGACCTTCTCACTGCAGGAGATCTTCGACGAGACGCGGAGCGAGCTCCTTACTGTCTGGTTCCTGGCCATGATGGTCGCGACTTTCCTGTCGATCATGTACGCGTGGTACGTCTCCGGACCGGTGATCCAGCTGCGTGATCTCGCGCAGGCGCTTTCGGATCGTGATTTCAGGGCGCGGAAGCTCACACCCGCCCCGGGAGAGGTCGGTGAGCTCGCAAACTCGCTGCAGGAGCTCGCCATTCGTCTCGAGGCCCTGGAGCGGGTGCGGCGTGAGTTCGTCGCCAATGTGTCACATGAGCTGCGAACCCCGCTCACCATCGCAAACGGCTACGCCGCCACCCTGGCCAAGGACGACACGGCCAGCGATCAGCAGCGACAGTTCGCTCAGTCGATCCTCGGGAACACCACCCGGATGCAGCGACTGGTCGATGACCTCCTGGATCTTTCCAAGCTGGAATCAGGTTCGTGGACCCCGGAGTTCGAGGTCGTGGAGCTCCCGGGAATCGCAGCCGAGCTGCTGGACACGCTACGGCCCACGGCTGTCGCCACCAATACGCAGTTACGCTACGACCTCTCGCCGGAGGCGCAGGTCCTCAATGCGGACCGTGTCGCAGTCCGGCAGATTCTGGCGAACCTCACCGAGAACGCAATCCGTCACGCACCTGGCGGCAGCGTGTCCATCTTCAGCAAGCCGGCTCCAAACGGCACATGGATTGGAGTCACCGATACAGGCACGGGAATTCCACCTGACCATCTGCCGCGGATCTTCGAGAGGTTCTACAGAGTGGATACTGCGCGCTCGCGGCGAGCAGGAGGTACCGGTCTCGGGCTGGCGATCGTGAAGCATCTGGCTGAGGCGCACGGAGGAAAGGTCGAGGCCGAGAGCACTCCGGGTGTCATGACGACGATCCGCGCATTTCTGCCAGCGCGGCCACAGCGCAGGCTGTCGCCCGCACCGGCCGCTGGACAGCCGACTCCGAGTGTAGCGCCAGCCTGACCGGGTCTTAAGCTGTTGCGGGCCGCAGGGATTTCCTCCTGCTGCCCGGCGCCGAAAAGCGGCGCGTTCACCGCCGGCGGAGCGCCGAGAAGTGGAGCGTCCATCCGCCGCGGAGCATCGTACCACTGTGCTGCCGCTACCGCTCCCAGACGCCGCGCGCGTCCGCGACCGCGAGGTGCCGCCGCACCAGCTCCCGGTTCTCGAACAGCTTCACCAGCAACACACCTGCGACAAATCCGCCTACATGGGCCCAGACGGCGGTTCCTCCGCGCAGCGTTTCAACTGGCCGCAACTGCGGCAGTCCCTCCAGCACCTGCAGCGTGAACCACCAGAAGAGCACCAGCCACGCGGGAATGCGGAACACCCGTATGAACAGCAGAAACCAGAAGAGCATCTTCACCTTCACGCGGGGATAAAGAATGAGATATGCGCCCATTACCCCCGAAATCGCGCCGGATGCGCCGACTGTTGGCAGTGGCGAGCGCGCGTCCACCATTATGTGGGCGCCTGCGGCGGCCAGCCCGCATACGAGATAAAAGACGAGGAAGCGAACTCGCCCCATGCTGTCCTCGACGTTGTTTCCAAAGACCCAGAGGAACAGCGAGTTCCCGATGATGTGCGCCCAGCTCCCGTGCAGGAACATTGATGTGAAGGGAGTCCACTTGTTGATCGGGTCGGCATCGATCACGCACGCCAGACCGCGGCCCATCGGGACGCCGTAGCCAACCGGGAGTGATTTCGTCAGCTCGGCCGGCACCATGCCGAGATTGCAGGCGCTCGCCGCCAGCCTGTATTCGTCGAAGCCGGCACCCTGCACCAGGACCCAGGTGGCAAAGATCAGAGCCAGCAGCAGCCAGGTGACGATCGGCTGCCGGAAGGTCGGGTTCTCATCACCGATCGGAATCACAGGAGCAGCGGTTGGCGGCTAGCGATCAGCCGTTGCCATTAGCAGCAAACGCCCATCTGAGAGACAGGCTCGGCTGTTCGGCCATAATGGCAGTCCGTTACGGCCCCGTGATTGCCTTTGAGCAAGCGACATTTCACGCTCTCAGAGGTTGAACAATGGCTGATAAGGTAATTGGAATAGACCTGGGGACGACCAACTCGGTCGTCGCGGTGATGGAAGGTGGCGACCCCGTCGTGATCCCCAATGCAGAAGGCGGGCGCACGACACCTTCAGTGGTCGGCTTCACGAAGGATGGTGAGCGGCTCGTAGGGCAGATCGCCAAGCGCCAGGCCGTCACGAATCCGCAGAACACGGTGTTCTCGATCAAGCGGTTCATGGGGCGCAAGGTCGGCGAGGTGACGGAGGAGACGAATCGCGTTCCTTACAAGGTCACCGCGGGCTCCAATGACATGACCGTGGTCGAGGTGCAGGGCAAGAAGTACACGCCCCCTGAAGTTTCGGCGATGATCCTCCAGAAAATGCGGCAGACCGCCGAGGATTACCTGGGACAGAAGGTTGAGAAGGCCGTCGTCACGGTCCCCGCATACTTCAACGATGCCCAGCGACAGGCCACCAAGGACGCCGGCAAGATCGCCGGCCTCGACGTGCTCAGGATCATCAACGAGCCGACGGCCGCGGCGCTGGCATACGGACTCGACAAGAAGAAGGACGAGAAGGTCGCAGTCTTCGACCTGGGTGGCGGAACCTACGACATATCGGTGCTCGAGCTGTACGACGTGGAGGGCTCGCGGCAGTTCGAGGTGAAGTCCACCAACGGCGACACTCACCTTGGCGGTGACGACTTCGACCAGCGCGTCATCGACTGGATCGTCGCGGAGTTCAAGCGCGATCAGGCGATCGACCTGTCGCAGGATCCAATGGCGCTGCAGCGGCTCAAGGAAGCGGCCGAGAAGGCCAAGATGGAGCTGTCCACCACTCAGTCCACGGATATCAACCTGCCGTTCATCACGGCGGACCAGTCCGGGCCCAAGCACCTGAACTATTCGCTCACGCGGGCGAAGTTCGAGCAGCTGGTGGACGACCTCATCAAGCGCACCATCGACCCGATGGAGAAGGCGCTGAAGGACGCGAATCTCAAACCTGAGGAGATCGACGAGGTGATCCTCGTCGGCGGCTCGACGCGCATCCCGAAGATCCAGCAAATCGTGAAGGACTTCTTCAAGAAGGAGCCGAACAAGGGCGTCAACCCCGACGAAGTCGTCGCAATCGGCGCTGCGATCCAGGGTGCGGTGCTCACGGGCGAGCAGAAGGACGTGCTGCTGCTCGACGTCACGCCGCTGTCGCTGGGAATCGAGACGCTCGGCGGTGTCACGACCGTGCTCATCCCGCGCAACACCACCATCCCGACGAAGAAGAGCGAGATATTCTCGACCGCGGACGACAATCAGACGACGGTGGAGATCCACGTGCTGCAGGGCGAGCGTGAGATGGCGCGCGACAACCGTACGATCGGCAAGTTCCAGCTCACCGGAATCCCGCCTGCACCGCGCGGCATGCCGCAGGTCGAGGTCACCTTCGACATCGACGCGAACGGGATCCTGCACGTGACTGCGAAGGACAAGGCGACCGGCAAGGAGCAGAAGATCCGGATCGAGGCGTCCAGCGGACTGTCCGAGTCCGAAGTCGACCGCATGGTGAAGGACGCCGAGCAGAACGCGGCCGAGGACAAGCGGAAGCGGGAGGAGATCGACACGCGCAACCGCCTCGACAGCATGACCTACGAGGTGGAGAAGAACGTGAAGGAGTGGGGCGACAAGGTCACTCCGGAGACGAAGGAGCGGGTGGACCTGGCAGTCGACCGCGCCCGCAAGGCTCTCCGCGGCGACGACATGGCTGAGATCCGCTCAGCGCAGGAAGAGCTGACGAAGGTGTTCAGCGAGGCAGGGCAGGCGTTCTACCAGCAGCAAGCCGCCGAATCGGGGCCAGCGGCTGAAGCTCCGCCGACTGAGCCCGCAGGCGAGGCCCCGGCTGAAGAAGTTGCAGAGGCAGACTTCGAAATAGTGGATGACGCAAAGAAGTAAAGCAGTGGGCTACGCATCACTTCACCAGGCGCCAGGCCGTCAGTACTGACGGCCTGGCGCCTGGTAGCCCGTCCTCGTGGCCACCCGCCTACCCCGATCTGTATTCCGGATTGTTGTACATCTTGAACTGCCGATAAACCCTGGGCACGACTCGGCCGGAGGCGAGATCGCGGAGCAGCGTGCCGAGCTCTGCCGCGAGATCGTCGCGCTGCAACTGAAGGACTGCCAGCTTCTCGTCGCATTGCGCGCGGAACTCTGGCGTCGCATCCTCCCGCTCGGTCTGCTCCCTCATGTGGTAGATCTTGAGCTCCATGATGCTGATCTTGTCGGCGAGCCAGCCGACTGTCTCAGCCACCTGCGGGAGCTCCTGTCGCGCTGGTGCGTACCATCTTCATCACCTCGGAATCGATTCGCTCGACGAGGTCGTTGCGCCGCTGATTGAGCTTGTCTATCTGGCGCTTGGCTGCTGCCACCTGACGATCGTCATCCACACGGGCCTTGTCCTCTTCGTGCCACAACTCGACGTTCGTCTGCGCGAGGTGTGAGATGAGTGCCCCGATCGAATTGTCCGTGTCGTTCATCCGTCTCCTCTGAATCGCGGAAAACCTCCCGAAATATGCCCCCGCGGCGCGCGCAGCAGTTCACGAACCGAGCCGAGGACCATTCCGACCGTGACGGTCTCGAGGCAGGTGTGCGCCGACTCCGGAGCCCTGCCGGCGCACGCGGGGCACCGTGCGGCCTGATCGCGCACGGCTATCGCAGTTGACGCTTCAGGAGTCCATCCGTCCGCAGGGCTGGGTCCGTAAATCGTGGCCCGCGGAACGCCGAGCGCCGTGGCGATGTGAGCTGGCCCGGTGTCGCCGGATACGAAGACGTCGCACGCCGCTATCAGCCCCATGAGCTCGCGCAGTGGGACGAGCGGCCCCAGAGCGGCGGCGCCTCCGGCCGCGGCGGCGAACGCGTTCTCCTGCGCCACGCCACCCGGCGTCGGGAACACGATGCATCTGACATCCGCGGCTGCAAGCGCGGAGGCAAGCCTGGCGAATTTTTCCGGCGCCCAGTCCTTCGCGCGGCTGCTGGTGGAGAGCACGATGCCGACCGTTCTGCGTCCTCCAGAGAGGCCGCGCACCTGCTCTGCGCCATGGGCGCGCTCCTCCTCTGTCAGGTGAAGACGCGGCACAGCGCTGCCACTGACGCAAACACCGGCGGCCTCGAGCAGCGTTTCACGATGGCGTACCACATATCGCACAGGTGCGACGTTCGCCCGCGACGCCGCGTGCGTGTAGGCCCATCCACGGTTCCACCCGCGCCAGCCGATCCGCACCGGTGCAGCCGTCAGTCGTGTGAGCACGCCCGTGCGCCAGCTTCCCTGCACATCGATCACCCAGTGGTAACGCTTTGAGCGGAGGAGCGATCCTGTCTCGCGAATACTGTCGCGATCGAAGAGCAGGCGCTCGCCCAGAAGTGGATGATGCTCCAGAAGCGGTGCCGCCGCTCTGCCGACAAGCCAGTCGCAGCGCACTCCGGGAAATGCGCTGTGCAGCTCTTCGAGCAGTGCCGTCGAGACGACGACATCGCCGGCGCGGCGGATCTGGACCAGCAGAATACGCCGCGGAGACGTGCTCACGACCTCATCCCACCCGCGCGGCTTTCAGCCACCCGGTTTCCGGTACGCGACGAAAGAGGTTCCAGCGATGTGAACAAGTGGCAGCTCGCGTGCGAGCTCGTTGAGGCCGCGGAACACTCCCCTGGCGCGCCCCGCGCCCCGGTAATCGTGCCACAGAATCAACCCGCCCGGTGCGCACATCCGCAGCGCGTTGCGCGAGTCGCTCAGCACGTACGAATAGGCGTGCGACCCGTCCACGAAGATGAGCTCGAAGCGTCCCAGATACGGCGAGACGTCCAGCTCCTTGCTGTCGCCGAAAAGCTGCGTGATGCGCGACTCGACCGGAGTGCCTGTGTACAGGAATTTCGTGAACGCCGACTCCTCGTGCGCGCGGCGAACGTCCTTGCGTGTGTCACCGCGCTCTCTGGTGTACGTGGCAAGTTGGTCGGGAGCCAGCGTCATGGTCACGATCTCGGCACCGTCGGTCGCGTTCCGCGCCCACAGGTAGGCGGTCTTGCCAGTCGCGGTCCCGATCTCGAACATCGCCCTGGCGCGTCTGGCCAGCACGGCAAGCACCCACGCCTCAGCGTCGCTCGTTCCCCCAGGCACGTGGATGTTACCGCGGCCGACGAACAGCACCTCGGTCTCCAGTCCTGGACCGAACGGGCCCGGCTGAAAGACAGGATCCAGCTCCTGCAGCGGAACCGTGCGGATCGGCCACGCGCGGAACAGCCCCCGCTGGTGCCGCTGTGCCTTCGTCCTGAGTGCGTAGTAGCCGGCCCATGCCGCGAGCGCAGCAAGAACCAGGAAGGCCGTGACGATCGTGGACGTCATTGGCTGAAGCTTACGCAGGCACAGGCTGCGTGAGCAGCTCCGCGGCGGGCTCAGCCACGCACGAGCTCGAGCAGGCTGCGTACCCCAGTCAGAGCCCGGCTCAGCGGCAGCTCCCGCAGCGTTGGGCCGTCGCTTTCCAGGCGGACATGGCGGGCCGCATATGGACCGTAATGAGCACGCGTAGGAAGCATCATGACAGCAACCGGGACATCCAGTGCGGCGGCGGCGTGTGAGACGCTCGTGTCCGGCGTGAACACCGCCGTTGCGGTGGCGACGAGCGCGAATGCCGACCTGATGGTCGGCGCATGCGCTAGCTCCGCGCCGGCCTCAGTCGCGATAGCATTGGCTATCCCCTCCTCATGCTGCGGTGCCATGACCAGCACCCGGAGCGATGGCTCCAGGCGGCGTGCTTCACGGATTACTGCCGTGAAGTTCTCAGCTGGCCACCGCCTCTCTTCGCTGGACGCTGAGATGTTGACGAGCAGCCGCGTATCGCCTCGGACGGCGGACCATTGGGACTCGGCCAGGTATGCCTCAGCCGGTCGCAGGAACAGCTCCGGCTTCACGTTCGTGGTCCGCGGATCGATGCCGAAAGGCAGAGCCGTCTGTCGCAACTGCTCGATGAAGTGCGCATCAGGGGGTGCGGACGGTACGGGGAGAGTGTACACGAAGTCGTTCTGTTTTCCTCCGATGCCGATCCGATGTGGGGCCCCGGTGGCTATCATCAGCAGCATCATCGTCACGGAAGGGCTCATGACCATTCCGTCGATCACGACATCGTAGCGACCATCACGCAGGACACGGAGCACACCTGGCAGCTGGCGGGCCTGCTTTCGATCGAAGCGAAGGACCCTACGCACATAAGGGTTCCCCTCCAGGACCGGTGCATTCGACGGCGACGCGAGCACGTCGAGACGGATGCCCGGATGCGAGGTTGCAATCGCGCGGAGGAGCCCGGTCGCCATGATCATGTCACCGATCCGGTCGTACCGCAGGTACAGGACACGGTGGGGGCGGGCGTTCCAGTCAGGAAGCTGCCCGCGTTCCCCGCGGGGGAGCAGCCCGGCAGCGGCAGCGAACAGGAGGCGCTGCCCTGCCTTCTCCAGGCGCTTCAGCGCGGGATGAGCCATCGTGTCGTCGAGGCGGCGTGTTGGCTGGAAGGGAATCTCGGTGGCACAATCTGGCGACGGTGGTGGCGGATGCCAGCGCTTGCGAGCGCTGGAGCCGGATGAGGGACTAGTTTTCCGCCAGAAGCATTCGCGGGGCCGAATTTGCCGCCGTACGAAACTTGCGCCCGGTTGCGTGTGTCTAAAGGATAGAGGTGCCGCCCGCCCCCGGGTGGTGCTCTGGTCCACCTATAGAGGTAAAGAGAGCGATGCTGCCTTCCTTCAACAGGACACGAACCCTCGTATTCGCGATAGCCGCCTTCTTTGGCGGGCTGGTGCTGGCTTCGAGCCTGGACTGGACACGACTCAGTTTCGCCCAGAGCGGCGTGAGCCCCGCGGAAGTCCAGACGCTCTCCGAAGCGAGCAACGCCTTCGTCTCGATTGCCGAATCGGTGACGCCGGCGGTGGTGTCGATCATTGTCCAGAGCGCACCCGTGGCGGCACAGCAGCGGGGACAAGCCCCGCGGATCCAGCCACTTCCGGAGGGCATTCCTGAGGAGTTCAGAGAATTCTTCCGGCAGATGCCGGAGATGCAGCCGCGGCCGGAGCAGGGCGGCGGGACCGGGTTCATCGTATCGCGTGACGGCTACATCCTCACCAACAATCACGTCGTGACCCGTCGGAATCAGCAGACACCGGTGGACCGCATAACTGTGCGGATGCTGAGCGGCCGCGAGTACCAGGCGCGGATCATCGGGCGGGATCCGACGACGGACGTTGCGGTTCTGAAGATCGACGGCGACAACTTCCCGACCCTGACGCTGGGTGACGATTCCAGAGAGAGAATCGGCGAGTGGGTGCTGGCGTTCGGTAACCCGCTGGGACTGGAGTTCACGGTCACTGCCGGCATCATCAGCGCCAAGGGACGCAACATCAATCCGGGAGCGAACCCTTACGCGGTTTCTGATCTGATCCAAACCGATGCTGCCATTAACCCGGGCAATTCCGGCGGTCCGCTGGTGAACCGGCGCGGCGAGGTGATCGGCATCAACAACGCACTCATGAGCCAGACCGGCTACTTCGCGGGTTATGGCTTTGCGATCCCGATATCGCTCGCCCGTAAGGTCATGGACGACCTGATAAAGCACGGACGGGTTCGGATCCCGGTGATAGGCGTACAGATAAATCCCGTGAGCGCGGACGATGCCGCAGCGGCGAAGCTGCCGGATGTGAGGGGAGCTCTCGTGCAGGGGTTCAGCGGCAGCGACAGCCCCGCGCGCCGCGCAGGGATTCGGGAGGGCGACATCATAGTGCGCGTGGACGGCTTGGAAGTGGACCGCGTGAGCACACTGCAGCGGGCGATCCGAGCCAAGACGCCAGGCGAGAGCATACGCGTGGAGGTGGTGCGGTTCGGGCAGCGGCACACGTTCGACGTCCGTCTGGTCGAGGCCGCAGCGGAGACCCAGGTCAGCGCGACCGATCGGGGTCCAGTGCGGAACGGCGAGCCGGAGGGCATTCCCAGCTCCAAGCTTGGCGTATCCGTCACCCCTATCCCCAGCGAGCTCGCCAATCAGGCACGGTTGACCGCCGAACAGCGGGGTTTGCTCGTCACCGACGTCACCGCGCTCGGTCCGGCGTGGGAGAAGCTTCGGCAGCGGGACATCATAGTCGAAGTGCTGGCTCCCAGCAGGCGGCCCGTGAGAACGGCTGCGGATCTGCAGCAGGCGCTCTCAGGGCTTGACGACGGGCAGTACATCTCGCTCCGGGTCCTGACCCTCGGGCGTGACCAACCTATCTCGCGCGTAGTGAACATCCGCGTCGGGGACTGAGGCAGGCCGCCTCAGCCCCTGGCCGCCGTCCTGAGCTGCCGACGGTCACTGGCGCAGATGCACGACTCGCTGCGGAAACGGGATTTCCACGCCGTGCTCGCGAAACTTGTCGTTAATCGCAAAGTTGAGCGCGCTGAAGAGTTCCCCTTTGCGATGCACGAGCGTGGTCGTCCACGCCCGCAGCTCGAAGCGCAACGCGCTGTCGCCGAACTCCATGAAGCGCACTGATGCTGCAGGCGCCTCGAGCACATTCGAGTTCTCGCGCGCCACTTCCAGCAGCAGCCGCTCCACCAGCCGCACGTCCGATCCGTATGCGACCCCCACCGGGATCTTGAACCGCACTTTCGCATCCGTATAGCTCCAGTTCACGACGTTCTGTGACGTGAGCGTGGAGTTGGGGACGATGATGGCGATGTTGTCGTTCGTGACGACCGTCGTAGCGCGCGCCCTGATCGCCACCACGGCCCCCTCCACTCCCGCTACCTCTATCCTGTCGCCGAGCTTGATCGGGCGCTCGAACAGAAGGATCAGGCCGGCGATGAAGTTGCCAACAACATTCTGCAACCCGAAGCCAACGCCGAGTCCGACCGCGCCGGCCAGTACGTTCAGCGTCGTAAGATCGATGCCGACGGTCTGCACGATGATGAGCAGCCCGATCAGCAGCGCCGCGTAGCGCGTGATCGCGCCGATCGCGCCACGGACACCCAGGTCCATCCGCGTCCGCGCCAGCAACGAGCCCTCCACCCATCGGCGCAGCCAGCCGGTCACCAGGAACAGCAGGACGACCAGAACGATTAGGTTGAGCACCCGCCAGAGCGTGAACTGCTGACTCCCGAGCAGCGGCACTGCCAGCGCGTCGCGCGCTCTATCGAACCAGGACATCACGTTATCCATGACAGAGTCTCCGCCAGCAGCTCGTCCAAAGTGCCCATCACCGCTTCAGAACGGCCAGAAGACCGGTATGAGCAGCGTGGCAAGAATCCAGAACATCAGGTTCAGCGGCGCGCCCACACGCATGAAATCGCCGAACCTGTAGTTGCCCGGGCCGAAGATCAGCGTGTTGGTCTGATAGCCGACTGGCGTCATGAAGCTGGATGACGCCGCGAAAGCTACCGCCATGAGCAACGGCCGCGGACTGATCGCCATCGCGTCCGCCGTAGCGATCGCCACCGGCGCCAGCAGTACCGCGGTCGCGTTGTTCGACATGGCCTCGGTGAGCAGCGACGTGAGGAGATAGAACCCCGCCAGCACCGCGAACGGGCCGAGCACACCGATCCAGTTTACAAGAAATCCCGACAACAGGTCGGCCGCGCCCGTCTTTTCAAGCGCTACACCGAGCGTGAGCACCCCTGCCAGCAGGAAGATCACCTTCCATTCGACGGCGTGGTATGCCTCCTCCAGCGTGATGCACCCGGCGAGGATCATCAACACGCTTCCCGCCAAAGCGCTGACCAGGATCGGAACCACGCCGACTGTCGCCGCGGCCACGACTCCGGCCATGATGAGAACCGCTGGAATGATCTTCTGCTTGCGGTAACGCGGCAGCGCCGGCTCGCTCACCAGAACGAAATTCGGATCGCGCTGCAGCAACTCCACGCGATCGTGCGGCATCTCCAGCAGCAACGCGTCGCCCGCGCCCAGGTTCATGTCGTGCAGCTTGGAATGCAGAAGCCGCCCGCGGTGGCGGATCGCAAGCACGATCGCTCCGAAACGCTCAGCAAACTGTACATCGCGCATCGACCTGCCCTCGAGCGTGGAGAACGGGGCGATGACGACCTCCACAAGACTGAGCGAAGCGCCGTCGGTCTCCGCATCGGCCCACTTCGCCTTCGGCACGAGCGTGATCCCCTCGCGCTCCTGCATCGCAGCAATGCGCTCCACGCTCGTTCTCGCCCGCAGCTGATCGCCGGCCTGGAGCACGGTGTCCGGCGATGGCCGCGTCGTCCGCACTCCGTTCCGCATGAGATCGAGTACCTCGATGTCCAGCTCCTTCACGATCGGCGATTCGGCGAGCCGCGTGCCGATTGACGCGGCCGTCTCGCCGAGGATGATGTCCACCAGATACTCGCCCATCCGATACTGCTCGGTGAGATCCATCTCCATGCGCCGCTCGGGGATGAGCCGCACGCCCACAGCCAGCATGTATACGAACCCCACGGCGAAGAAGATGAGGCCGAGGGATGCCATCTCGAACATCCCGATCGGGGGCTGACCGTGCTGCTCCGCGATGGAGCTCACCAGCAGGTTCGTGGACGTGCCTATGAGCGTGCACACTCCGCCGAACATGGACGCGAAGGACAGCGGCATAAGCAGCTTCGAGGGGCTTATCTTCACCATCCGTGCAAACCCGATGATCACGGGCAGGAAGATGGCGACCGCGGCGGTGTTGTTGACGAACGCGGAGATCGCGCCGATTCCAAGCATGACGACCAGGAGCGCGACCGACTCGCTGCGACGCCCGACCGACAGGAGGAGCCGGCCGACGAAGTTCAGTGCGCCGCTCCGGAAAAGTGCGGCGCTCAGCACGAACATCGCTCCTACGGTCACCGTCGCCGGATTGCTGAACCCCGCCAGTCCCTCCTGCGGCGTGACCACTCCCGAAAGGAGGAGCGACACCATGACCAGCATCGCCACCAGATCGGCGGGAAACCTGTCGGCTGCGAACAGAATGATCGCTCCCAGCAACACCATCAGGACGATGGCCATATCGAGGGTCATCTCTTCCTCAGGAGACGGAGCTGGTGGATACGTCCATCAAGAGCCGCGCTGGCAATCTAGGCGCCCCGCCGCGCCTGAGCGGGCGGGCGCGTCTGCTTCCGGAGCAGCCCTGGCCCCCGGGGACATTGCAGCAGTTCACCCGTCCGTTCGGACCCGACAACAGGATCCGGGTATTCTCATTGTGACGATGTAGTTTTTAGGGCAGCGCGAAAGTGGCGGAACTGGTAGACGCGCAGGACTTAGGATCCTGTGGGGCAACC
>CAZOAT010000016.1:0-43108 GCA_964577965.1 uncultured Gemmatimonadaceae bacterium
ACTCTGTGCAGAACGTCGGCTGGTGCCCTCTATCGATCGACGTTACCCGCTCAGTGAAGCACGCGAGGCGCTCCGGTACGTCAGCGAGGGGCGTCAGCGAGGCAAGGTCGTGATCACCTTCGATGGTTAGCGTTCTATCATCGTTGCATCCGTACCTCGGGTGGACCCGATGAAGTGCATCCTCGCTCTCGACCAGGGCACTACGAGCTCCCGTGCGATTGTCTTCCATCGCGACGGCTCGATCGCGGCCGCCGTCCAGAAAGAGTTCCCGCAGATCTTTCCCAGGCCAGGCTGGGTGGAGCACGACCCGCGCGACATCTGGTCCACCCAGGCGGGCGTGGCTGCGGAGGCGCTCACGAAGGCGAATGTCAGCGCGGCCGACGTCGCCGCCATCGGCATCGCGAATCAGCGCGAGACCACGGTCGTCTGGGATCGGACCACGGGGGAGCCGATCTGCAACGCCATAGTCTGGCAGGATCGTCGTACCGCGAACATCTGCGATCGCTTAATGGCGCGCAAACTGGATCGTGTGATCCGACGCAAAACGGGCCTCGTTATCGATGCGTACTTCTCCGCTACGAAGGTGCAGTGGATCCTGCAGAATGTGAAAGGCGCACGCGCCAGAGCCCGGGCGGGTGAGCTCGCATTCGGTACGGTTGACTCGTGGCTCGTCTGGAATCTGACCGCGGGCAAGGTGCACGTGACCGACGTGAGCAACGCATCACGATCAATGTTGCTCGATATCACGAAGGGCGAATGGGACGACGAGTTACTGGATCTCTTCGGCGTTCCACGATCAATGCTGCCGGAAGTGCGCTCCTCGAGCGAGGTCTACGGTGTGACCACGCTGCTCGGCGCGCCGATCCCGATCGCCGGCATCGCCGGAGACCAGCAGGCAGCGCTGTTCGGCCAGGCCTGCACCAGGCCCGGCATGGCGAAGAACACTTACGGCACCGGCTGCTTCATGTTGATGAATACCGGTACAAAACGGATCGCATCGAAGAGCCACTTGGTTACGACGGTTGCATGGCGCGTCGGCGGCCGCACCGAGTACGCGCTCGAAGGAAGCATCTTCATCGCGGGCGCGGTGGTGCAATGGCTCCGAGACGGTCTCGATTTCTTTCGCTCAGCGGCGGAGGTGGAGGCCCTCGCCGCCAGTGTGAGCGATACCGGCGGTGTCTATTTCGTCCCGGCGTTCGCCGGACTCGGCGCGCCGCACTGGGATCAGTACGCGCGCGGGACGATCGTCGGACTGACACGGGGTTCGACAAAAGCACACATCGCTCGTGCCGCGCTCGAGGGGATTGCCCTCCAGGTGATGGACGTCCTGAAGGCGATGGAAGCCGACACGGGCGTCAAGCTGAGAGAACTTCGAGTGGACGGCGGAGCGAGCGTGAATGACCTGCTCATGCAATTGCAGGCCGACCTGCTGAACGTTCCCGTCGTCCGCCCGAAGGTCGCCGAGACGACGGCGCTCGGCGCCGCGTATCTGGCGGGATTAGCCGTCGGCTATTGGAAGAGTCAGGCGGACATCGCGCGGCAGTGGCAGGCGGACAAGCGCTTCGCGCCGGCCATAAAGCCAGCTGCACGTGACCGAATCGTGAAGGGATGGGCGCGGGCGCTGAGCCGGGCGAAATCCTGGGAGGAGTCATAGAAGCCGACCTCGAACCTGGGCCACCGAAACCAGGCGTGGCTACCCTAGGGATGCTGGTCGCCGTGTGGGCGTGCCTCGCTTGTGGTCATGCCGCGACGGGCCAGAGCACGCAGGATCGCTTCCTCGATTCCAATGGCGTCCGTATCCGATTCCATGCATTGGGAGAGGGTCCGCCCGTTGTCCTCATCCATGGGTTCGGCGAATCGCTGGAGAGTTGGCACCAAAGAGGGGTGGTCCGTGCTCTGTCTCCGCACTTTAAAGTGATCGCAATGGACGTGCGAGGACACGGTCGTAGCAGTAAGCCTCACGACCCGAAATCCTATGGGACAGAGCTGTCTGGGGACGTCGTCCGCCTCCTTCGCCATCTCGGCGTCACGAAGGCGCACGTCGTCGGGTACTCAATGGGCGCGCTCGTGGCCCTGGATTTTGCGGTTCTTCATCAGGGGCACACCCTATCCGTCGTGCTCGGGGGCGCTGGCTGGAATCCGCCAGAAACCCTGGACGAATTCAGGCAGCAGGCAGAGGCGTTCGAAAAAGGAAGGGTCCCCGTGCGGGAGGGCGGCGACGCAAAGGCGCTGGCAGCCATGCTGCGAGGACTGCGCGTGTTGAGTGAAGAGGAGGTGCGCCGCATTCAGGTTCCGATGGCTGCTCTCATCGGCGCCAATGACCGATTCCTGCCGAACGTGCGGCGGCTTTCAGCTGTGCTTCCTGGTCTGAAGGTTGTTGAGATCCCCGACGCGGATCACGCGACTGCTCCAGGTCATCCGAGGTTTGCGGTGGAGCTTCTTGTCTTCCTTCAAGAGCAGAATGGCGCGACTAAATAATGCAGGCCGTCTAATAGGCACGCACTGGAGCCGCCGAGCGCGCTGGCTTCCTGATGCTACCTGAGAATCGCCAAAGCACATGAGGAAGCGCATGGAACGAGCAGTACCAAACCTCCCGGCGGACGACCTGCAGGTGGCGAAGGAGTTTTACGTCGGCAAGCTCGGGTTCAGCGTCATGTACGAGGCGACGGAGGACAGGAAGAGCGGGGTTATGGGAGTGCAACGCGGGGGGTTAGTCCTCCACCTCGATGCTCCAATGAGCGGGCACGGCCGAAACGTGGTCGTGACGCTCGAGGTCGACGACACGGACGCTCTTTACCATCAATGGCGTGGACAAGTTGAGTTGCAACGGCCGCCGCGAAATGAAGCATGGGGAGGCCGCACCTTCGGCGTCACTGATCCATTCGGCAACCTGCTCTACGTGGTCGGACCCGTCAAATAGCCAGGCGCGCGTCGGGTCACGCATTGCGTCTCCTTCTGCGTGAACGTGCTGTCGGACACGTGCTCTGCGCGAGGACTGCCGCCGCTTACGCCTAGGACGTTAGCGAGACGTAGTCCGCTCTTGCGTTGACCTGACCTCTGCTCGATACGAACGTGCTCGTGAGCGCGTTCGCGACACGGGGCCTCTGCACCGATGTCCTACGCGTCATCATTGCCGAGCACGAGCTTGAAGTGGGGGAAGTTGTCCTGGAGGAGCTCCGAAAGGTCCTTATAGAGAAGTTTAAGGTTCCTTTCGAGTACGTTGCGCGGACCGAGGATCTCCTGCGTTCGTATGAGGTCGTCCGAAGCCGACGGCGAAGGATGCACTCATAGTTCGTGACGAATCGGACCGGTGGGTTCTCGCAACTGCTCGAGCGGGAAATGTCGACGTGATCGTCACAGGAGATGCTGACCTGCCTACCGTCGCCAAGAAGGCTGGCGTTCGCATCATTTCTCCGCGGGAGTTCTGGGCCGAACTCCGAGACCTTGCTCGCTAACTAGGGCGTGAAACTGATGGCACCTAGGAGCACCATGATAAGCGCATTTCACGTTCGTAGATAGCTTCGGCCTCCTCTTGCTCCGCGAGAGGACCGCCGCAGCTTACGCCTGGGACGTTCGCTCGTCTGGCATCACTAGAGTGCGCTGTTCGTCAGCTTACCTTTGATACGTTACTGCGGTCCGGTCTTCCAGTCTCCCGGTTTCTAAGGAGGATTCGATGAGCAGAATGCTAGCGGTTCTACTTACACTACCGCTGTGGGGTTGTGCTACAGCCGTGCCGAGCATGCCATCTGCTGGAGAGGAGACGCTGATTAGAGGCCTTGAGGAGCAGGAGCGCACCGCTGTCCTCAACCGGGATTCTGTGACGCTGCAACGGATCTGGGCGCCTGAGTTCATCGTAAACTCGCCGTTCAACCAGATTTCACCGAACCGAGCAGTGGTGCTTGATTTCGTTCGACGCGGTCTGATTCACTACTCCGCGTTCGAACGACGCATAGAGGAGCTCCGCATTATCGGGAACACTGCCGTCGTCATGGGTTCCGAAACGGTGCAACCTCTGGGTGCTGCGGGTCCGCCGGTGCAGCGCCGTTTTACGCACGTTTGGCAGCGTGACGCAGCTAGCTGGCGACTCGTCGCGAGGCATGCCAATAACATCATGGTGCCGTAGGTGGTCTCCTAGCAAGCTCATCATCAAGCTGAACCCGATTGTTTTCGGCACTGGGATCCCCTTGTTCCGAGGTGAGCTCGATCCGGCAACCCTGACCCTGGTCGATCATCGAGCATTCCCAACCGGACACCTGCTGCTCTCCTACGCGGTGCGCTGAGTTGCCGCCTGATCTCCAGGAACCGGGAGATGGACATGACTGTGATGTCGCTTCACTTCGGGCCGAACGGCCTCTGGCTCAAGCTCGCCATCGGGTTGGTTGTCGCCCTCGGGATCGCGCATTCGGTGCTCGGCGAGCGCTACATTCTGCAGCGGCTGTTTCGTCGTACGGACCTCCCGACCCTCTTTGGTTCCGACGTCTTCACAAGACGTACGCTACGTTTTGCGTGGCACCTGACAAGCATCGCCTGGTGGGGCATCGCAGCAGCATTCGTTGCGCTCGGCTTCAATTCGGCACGTGGCGGGGTTCTGGTACTGGCAGTCATGTTCGCGCTCTCAGGCATCATAACTCTTGCTGCCTCGCGGGGGCGCCACCTGGCGTGGGTGGTCCTGCTCGCCATAGGTCTCTTCGCCTGGTTGGGCGCGCCGTAGCCTGAGAGGCTCGCAAGGACTACCCGACGAGCACAAGTCGACGGCGGTGCAATTTCCCTCTGCCTCCTGTATACCTTATCGTCTATCGCGCTCACGCATCAGAGGCCGTTGTGCCGCCACGCACGCCACGTCCGCGTTTGACAGCGCCGCAGCAATGAGCAGAACCTCTCCGCTCCGGGTGCTCGCCGCTGGAACGCTGTGGGCGCTGGTCTACAACCTCACATGGGGTGTCGCCTGGTTCACGTTCATGCGCCGGGAGTGGGTCAGCGCAGTGGCTGCAATCGACCGACCGTTACCGTGGACCCCCAGATTCTGGCTCGTGTGGGCGATGCTGACGCTGCCATTCGGGATCGCGATCATGGCGTACATCCTGGGCCGTGCGCGTCCCGTCTCCGAGCGGAATCCAGCCCTGGCTGCAAGCATGGTATTCTGGATTCCCGTTACGATTGGCCTGGCTGTATGGGGGTGGCAGGATTCACTCCCGATGCGTGTAGTCGTGATGGATTCTGGCGTGAACTTCGTGGCAGCGATGACAGCCGCACTTGTCGCGCAGTGGACCGACACCTTGGGCCTCCTCAGCACGCGCGCTGCGGCTCGCCGCGGTGCTCACGCAGGCTCTGCACACGCAGGAGGTGAGTGACGTTGTCACGGGAGGAAAGGCTCGAGGCGCAACGCATGTTCTGGGACAGGATCAAGGATGGCGGTCGGGGCTCATTCATCCTGCGCCGGGGGATTCTTGGCTTCGGCGTTCCGTGGACCATCCTGTTGGCACTCGTCGGCACCTTCACGCCGCTCTTTGGAGACAGGCCGCCCATCGTTCCCGAAGGGGTACCAGCCTTTCTCGCTCATGCGCTGTACATACTGCCGTTCGGGCTGGCGGCTGGTGCGCTATGGGCAGTCTGGACGTGGCGATCGCTCCGGCGGAAGTTCGATCCGAAAGCGCCGTAGTTGCCGGCACATCGTGTCTGATTGTCTATCGCTTTGTGAGGGCCGCCGTGAGCGTTCGGCGGCCCCGCCCGACGGTCGCCGATGATCATCGTGCTCAACGGGCCGCTCGGGATCGGAAAGTCGACACTCGCTGAAGCGCTTACGGAGAACATTGAGAATTGCGTCATGCTCGATGGCGACCACCTCGTCGCAGCCAATCCGGCCGCAACCGTTGAGCTCGAGCATCTACACTCGACAATCGCACTGCTCGTCACGCATCATCGGCGATTTGGTTATCGCCACTTTGTTGTCAGTCACTTCTGGCGCTCATCGGAGGAGCTCGCCCACCTGCGCCGCCGGCTCGTGGCGATCGATGCCGACGTTGAGATCCGGTTTTTTCTCCTGACTCTGCCGGCCAGCGAGAACCTGCGGCGGATCGAACGTCGGCAGCAAGCGCGGGCATACGATGAGGGCGAGTTCGAGCTGCGCACTTTCGGAGAGGAACAGGAGGTATTGGCGAAACACTCGGGCCAGGATCTGGGTGAGCTGTTCGACGTTTCGGCACCGCCATCTGAGCTCGTCGCGACGATGCTGCGTCGCCTCGCAGTCAGGGCGGACATTGACGAGTAAAGCGCGACCATATCTATATTCGACGGACTTCCGATCAGCTGACGCATGTCCTCAGACGCCATTCTCGAACAGTACCGCCCCGCGCTCACGGGGCACTGTTATCGCATGCTCGGCTCCGTCGCTGACGCCGAAGATGCGGTCCAGGAAGCTATGCTCCGCGCCTGGAAGAGCATGGAGGGTTTCGCGAACCGGTCGTCGCTGAAGACCTGGCTGTATCGCATCGCAACGAATGTCTGCATCGACATGCTGAACGCCACCAGGCGCCCGCGATTGCGACCGCTCGAGCTGTCAGACCAGCCAGCGATCGTGACTGACGCGATGTCGCTCCCGCAGCGCCCGCGCGAGCAGTGGGTGGAACCGATCCCCGACGCGATGGTACTTCCGGCCGCGGCGGACTCCGATCCCGAAGAGCGCGCCATCCTGCGCGAGAGCATCCGGCTGGCCTTCGTCGCTGCGCTACAGTATCTGCCACCCCGGCAGCGGGCGGTCCTTCTTCTCACGCAGGTGCTTGGCTGGTCGGCCGCCGAGACTGCGGAGAACCTCGACATGAGCGTAGCTGCGGTGAACAGCGCCCTGCAGCGAGCACGCGCGACGCTCGAAGCCCGCAATCCAGCTGTCGTGCGACGGGCGCTTTCGGAAGAGCAGGCGCGACTGCTCGCGAGGTATATCGACGCCTTTGAGCGATACGACGTGAACGATCTCACTGCGCTGCTCCACGAGGAGGCGACGATGTCGATGCCACCGTATGAACTGTGGCTGCGCGGTCGGGAGTCGATCGCACGGTGGTTCCTCAACCAGGGGATTGGCTGTAAGGGGTCTCGCCTCGTACCGATTGAAGCGTGCGGAACGACGGCCTTCGCGCAGTATCGCCAGGGCGGCAAGCAGCCGTGGGCGCTCATTCTGCTGGAGATGAATGAAGACCACATCACGAGCCAGACTTCGTTCCTGGACGTCGAGACGCTCTTCCCGAAGTTCAAGCTGCCCATGCAGCTGACGTAGCGGCGGCACCGAAGACATGGCCCTGAAATGACTCATGGTCCCGCCAGCGAGGCGTTCGGCGGGACCGATGAGTTTCCGGGATGCGGCAGTCTAACCATGCAAACACCCCTGGAGACCCCCATGCCCGCGACACGGACCGAAGCGCCCAGAATCAGGAACGCCGGCACCAGGCCGGCGACGTCGCACAAGCTTTTCGTCAATATCCCCGTAAACGACCTCCAGCGCTCAATCGACTTCTTCGAGACGCTCGGCTTCAGCTTCAACCCGCAGTTCACCGACGCTACGGCCGCATGCATGATCGTAGGCGAGGACGCCTACTTCATGTTTCTCACGAACGAGAAGTTCCGGGAGTTCAGCAACCGGGCGATACCCGACACACTCAGCGAGACAGGAGCCCTCTTCGCCATCAGCGTGGACAGCAGAGACGGTGTTGACGCGATGGTGAAGAAGGCAATCGCCGCCGGTGGAGCCAACGCGCTTGATCCGCAGGATCACGGCTTCATGTACGGCTGGAGCTTCTACGACGTCGATGGATACCACTGGGAGGTCTTCTGGATGGATCCCAACGCCGTCAACGGATGACTGGAGAATACGACTATGAGTGGGAACCAGGGGAGAAAGACTCCGCTGCTCTTTGCCGCAGCACTGATCGCCGTACCCATGGCCGGCGGCGCGCAATCGGGAACTGCTGACATGGCTCGCGAGACAGGCGGCCGATCCGTGCCGAGCAGCACCGGCTACATCATGGCAAACGGCGTGAATTACTACTATGAGATCCATGGGCAGGGAGAGCCCCTGCTACTCCTGCATGGCGGTCTTGGCTCGATCGCCATGTTTGGACCCGTTCTCCCCGCACTTGCGAGCGAGCGACAGGTGATCGGCGTGGACCTGCACGGGCACGGCCGCACCGCGCTGGGCGACCGGGCCATCAACCTGCCCGAAATCGGGGACGACCTGGCGGTGGTGCTCACGCAGCTCGGCTACGGTAGGGTGGACGTGATGGGCTACTCCTTCGGCGGCGGCGCGGCGTTCCGGCTCGCGGTGCAGCATCCACAGCACGTACGCCGCCTGGTGCTTGTCTCGGCGGGATACGCGCAGGAAGGATTCCACCCCGAACTGCTGCCCATGCAGGCGAGCGTGTCGGCGGCCATGGCTGAGTCCATGAGGGAGACGCCGATGTACGTCTCCTACAAGGCAGTCGCACCGAATCCCGAGGAGTTCCCCAGACTGCTGGACCGCATGGGCGAGTTGATGCGCAAGCCGTACGACTGGGCCGACGACGTGAGGAAACTGCAAATGCCGGTGATGCTCGTCTTCGGCGACGCAGACATGTTCACGCTGGATCACGTTGCGAGCTTCTACAAGCTGCTTGGCGGCGGCCTGAAGGATGCGGGGTGGATGCGCGAGCACATGTCAGGAAACCGCCTCGCGATCCTTCCCAACCTGACGCATTACGAGGTCTTCATGTCGCCGCAGCTCGTTGCTACAGCGCTGCCGTTTCTCAACGGCCAGACCGATGGGCCAACGTGGACTGGCAAGCCCGAACAGGAGGACTGACGATGTCCACTGCCACGCAACGCATCATGCCCTGCCTCTGGTTCGACACTCAGGCGGAAGAGGCGGCCAACTATTACGTCGGCATCTTCAGGAACTCGCGCATAACCGCCATCTCGCGCTACGGCGAGGCCGGCCAGGAAATCACTGGCGGCAAGCCCGGCTCGGTGATGGTCGTCGCCTTCGAGCTTGATGGACAGAGCTTCACCGCTCTCAACGGCGGCCCGCACTTCAAGTTCAACGAAGCTGTCTCGCTCCAGGTGAATTGCAAGGATCAGGAAGAGATCGACTACTACTGGGAGAAGCTCGGCGCGGGCGGCGATCCGAAGGCGCAAGTGTGCGGCTGGCTCAAGGATCGGTACGGGCTGTCGTGGCAGGTCGTGCCGCCTATGGAGGAATTTTTCGGGCAGGACCCCAACGCGCCGGGCGCCGCGCGCGCGATGGAGGCGATGCTCAAGATGAAGAAGATCGACATCGCGGAGCTACGCCGTGCCGCGGCGGGGACATCAGCGCCAGCGACGGTATAGACGCACGGAACCACCGGACGCGAATCAAGGGAGCCCGTTGACATGAGCATCGCAGACAGTCTGCTGCCGGAGTTCGAACAGGAGATGGTCGACAGCAACGAGAGCACGGAGACTCTGCTCAGCCGGCGAAACCCTGGCTGCTCCGGACCGTAGGATGTGTGTATCGATCACGGGGTCATAATGACTCGACGCTCCAGGCTCTGGCTCGGACTCGCTTCAGTCTTCACGCTCATCAACGCCGGCGGAGCCCTGTTTGCCGCCGCCGAGGCTGAGGCAATGCACACCGCCGTGCACGTCGTCTTCCTGGCGGTCGGGGCGTACGCGATATGGCGGCTTACCAGGCGAGCCCGGTGGCAGGATCCGCCCAGCCTGCAGTCAGCCGACAGCCACCTGGAGCAGCTCGAACAGTCGGTCGATGCCATTGCTCTCGAGGTGGAGCGCATCGGCGAAGCACAGCGCTTCATGGTAAAGCTGCAGCAGGAACGAGCCGAGTCCCAAAGCTGACGCCTGCACAGGCGTCGGCGCGGAGGTCAAAGGGGCCGAGAGCTCCCGATGTGCATTCCCGGGTCTGTGCAAGAAGAGCAGTCGCCCGCGTCTCCCACTCAGCGGCGTTTGCCGCGAGTCAAATTCGCAGTCAAGCGACGCGCACGGGAGTGAACGGCTGCTCCTGATGTGAACGCATCACACGCGCGCCAGGAGATCTGCGATCCCGTGGACCTCATGGAGGCGCAAGATGCGAGTCATTCTGCTGTCGTTCGTCCTGTTCGCCACGATCGCCGAGCGCCCGGAGCCGCGGCTAGCGGCACGCACGATTGTCATTCACGGAACCGTGAGAGAGGAATCCGGCAACCCGCTTCCGCGCGCCAACGTTTTCATCAACTCCGCAAACGTCTCGGTCGGAACGGATGCCAGAGGAGCGTACAGCCTCAGCGTACGCGTAGCAGACACGACCAGGAGCCTGCTGGTTGGCGCGCGCGCGATCGGATACGCCCCGACTACGGTCACGACCCCGATCACCCGCGACAGTGTCAGGATCGACTTCACGTTGAAGCAGGAGCTCACTCAGCTCTCCGAGGTGGTCGCAACTGGTGCCCCCGTTTTCACTGTAGGCCGCGGGGGCCACGGGGACGGCGGCTGGAACACTGAGGAATACTCGAAGATCGAGGACAATCGGTTTCTCTCGGTCGCCTCCTCCCCGCTGTCCACCTTCTCGGTGGACGTAGACCGTGCCTCATACACGAACGTACGCCGGTTCATCAACGAGGGAACGCTTCCGCCGAAAGATGCGGTCCGCATCGAGGAGCTGATCAACTACTTCGCGTATGACTATCCCGTACCTGGTGGACGGCACCCGATCTCGATCACGACGGATGTGGCCGCCGCACCATGGAATCCGACGCATCGCATCGTTCGGATCGGACTGCAGACACGCCCGATCCCAACGGAGGCGCTGCCGCCGAGCAATCTGGTCTTTCTGATCGACGTATCCGGGTCCATGACGCCAGCCAACAAGCTGCCGCTGGCGAGGCGCGCATTCCGTCTGCTCGTCAATGAGCTGCGTGAACAGGACCGCGTCTCGATCGTGGTGTATGCCGGCAACGCGGGCTTGGTGCTCCCCTCCACGAGCGGATTGGAGAAGGAGCGCATCCTCGGCGCGATCGAGGGGCTAGAGGCGGGCGGCTCGACGGCAGGCGGCGAGGGTATCCGGCTCGCGTACGCGGTTGCACACGAGAACTTCATTCCCCGCGGCAACAACCGGGTCATCCTTGCGACGGACGGCGACTTCAATGTCGGAATCTCCAGCACGTCCGAGCTTGTCCGCTTCGTCGAGAGACGCCGCGAGGAAGGTATCGCACTCACTGTGCTTGGGTTCGGCATGGGGAATCTCAAGGACGGCCGGCTCGAGCAGCTGGCCGACAAAGGCAACGGCAACTACGCGTACATCGACAATCTTCTCGAGGCGCGGAAGATCTTCGTGCAGGAAATGGGCGCCACCCTTCACACGGTGGCGAAGGACGTGAAGCTCCAGGTGGAGTTCAATCCGGCGGCCGTTCAGGCATACCGGCTCATCGGCTACGAGAACCGGCTGCTTCGCAACGAAGACTTCGCCGACGACAAGACCGATGCCGGGGACATGGGGGCAGGCCACTCAGTCACCGCTCTGTACGAGATCATCCCCGCAGGAGTTCGTCTCGATGTCGAAGTCGGTACGAACTCGACACTCCGATATCAGACGCAGCAAACCCGCAGAGCCCGCGCGAGCAGCAGAGAGCTCCTGTTCGTCAACGTCCGATACAAGGCACCGACCGAAAGCCGAAGCAGGCTGATGCAGCAGCCCGTGATCGACGCGGAGGCGGGAGTTCGCGGCGATTTCCTTTTTGCGCTTGCCGTGGCCGGATACGGCATGCTGCTCAGGGACTCCGACTACAAGGGAGCACTCACGTATGACGACGTGCTCGCGCTGGCGAAGGATGGCACGGGCGGCGATCGGTATCGCGCCGATTTCGTCTCGCTGGTTGAGGCAACGAAACGCATTGCCGGCAGGGTCGCACGAGACAGCCGCGGAACTGGTGAGACACCGTGGACATCTGGACGTCGCTGATCCGGACCTGTTCCTTTGAAGGTCATGAAGATTCCCCCTTTCCCGGCGCGAGGAGCGTCGGCTGGCGCGCTGCTGCGTAGAGCCGGCGCCGCCCTGCTGCTCGGGGCGTCAGCCCCTCTGGCAGAGGCCCAGCAGCCACCACTGCTTTCAGAGAACATCGTTGCCGCGGTTGCCCAGGAGCTGTCGGGCGAGAGCGCGCAGCGGATGATCGAAGCGCTTTCACTGCAACACCGAATGCGCGGATCGGTCGGTTACAGCGCTGCGGCGAACCACATCGTGTCATCGCTGCGGGCCGCGGGGATCGCCGACGCCGCGGTCCATCAGCTGCGGGCGGATGGACGAACCTTCTACGGAACGCAGCGGTCGCGGTCTCCGTGGAACGCCGAGTTCGCTGAGCTGTGGGAATTGCGGGAGAGCGGCGCCGCGTGGGTGCGAGGCGTGCGCCTCGGCAGCTGGGACGCGATGCCACTCTCTCTCGCGCAGGACAGCGAGAGCGGCGAGGTAACAGCGGAGCTGGTGGATATCGGCGTTGGGACGGAGGAGAGCCACTACGCCGGCAAGGATGTGCGCGGCAGGCTGGTGCTGACCTCGTCGCAGCCGGAAGCTGTCGTGCCCCTTGCCGTCCGCCGCTTCGGCGCCGCAGGGGTTGTGAGCTGGGCGCAGAACCAGCGGTCGGCATGGTGGGGTGAGAACGGAGATCTCGTACGCTGGGGGCATCTGGATGCGTTCGAACCGGTCCGGACGTTCGCCTTCATGATCTCGCCGAACCGCGCGCGGGCGTTGCGCGACCGTCTTGCCGCGGGAGAACGGATTCGCATGCATGCCGTGGTGCGCGCTGGAGGCAGCGATGGCGCGTACGACATCGCGATGGCTACGATCCCCGGGGCAGATGCGCGGTTAGGCGATGAGGAGATCGCGTTCAGCTGCCATCTGGATCACCCGCGGCCCGGCGCCAACGACAACGCCAGCGGCTGTGCGTCGCTGTACGAGATCGCCCGCGCGCTGCACAAGCTGATCGAGGAAGGCCGGATCGCGAGGCCCGCGCGCACGCTGCGCTTCATCTGGCCCCCGGAGATCGAAGGGACGATGGCACTGCTGGTGGGCAGGCCGGAGATCCGCAGCCGTATTCGTGCAGTCGTGCATCTCGACATGGTTGGCGGTGGCCCCGAGACCAAAGCGGTGTTCCACGTGGTGCGAGGCCCTCCCAGCCTCCCATCTTTCGTATACGATGTCGGGCAGGCGTTCGGCGAATTCGTGAGCGAACAGAGCTACCAGTTTGCCGCCACCGGCAGTGCACGGTTTCCATTTGTCGCACCCCAGGGAGGTCGCGAACCGCTGCAGGCCAGGCTCGGCGACTTCTCGATGGGGAGCGACCACCAGGTCTATGCGGAGGGGTCGTTCGGCATACCAGCCATCTACATGAACGACTGGCCGGACCGCTATATCCACACCAACCTCGACCGCCCCGACATCATCGATCCCACGAAGCTCCTGCGCGCCGCGTTCATCGGGGCGGCAAGCGGCTATTTTCTCGCCGGCGCTTCAGCCAGCGATGCTGCTGCCGTCGAGCGTATCGTGCGCGACGCGAGCCTGCGGCGCACGGCAACGATGCTCGCCCGCCGCGACGTGCTCGGGTCGGAGGAAGCCGCGAACCTCACGCGTCATCATCTCTCTTATGAAAGAGCTGTCGTGGAATCGATGTCGCGCTTCTTCACGATCCCGGCGGACGTCCGTGTCCGTGCCGACACGCGGCTCGCAGACCTTGCCCGTCTCGTGGACGGCAGCGCAGCGGCAGGCCAGCCGCAACCGGGAGCGACAGCGGCAGCGCGGATTGTATACCGGAGGAATGCTGACGTTCCCGGTCCAGTCAGTGTCTTCGGCTACGATTACCTGGTGGCGCACTACGGCACGGAGAGAGTGGCGGGTCTCCGACTGCGAAGCCACAGGGGTATCCATGGTACCAGTCCCGCCGCGGGAGGCGAGTACGCATACGAGGTGCTGAACCTCGTCGATGGACGTCGGAGTGTGCAGCAAATCCGCGACGCGGTCTCGGCAACATACGGTCCCGTGCCCCTCGATTATGTGGTCGAGTACCTGGCGGCGCTGCGGGAGATCGGCCTCGTGAGCATTCCTCGCTGAAGAACTGCGATTCGGTCGATATGCTCACCCGCACGCGCTAACGTTCGGAACGTGCGCTCGACCCGAATAACCCGTCATGTCCGCGCCCCGCGCGCGACCGTGTATCGAGCGCTCCTAGATGCAAACGCGGTCGCAACGTGGATGGTACCCACCGGGATGAGCAGCGAGGTCCATGAGTTCGAGCCACGGGAGGGTGGAGCGTTCCGGATCTCACTCACCTACGACGAGCCGACCGGAATCGGCAAGACGACGGCGCGCACCGACACATATCATGGCCACTTCGTGAAGCTCGTGCAGGACGTGCAGGTCGTCGAAGTGGTCAAGTTCGAGGCGTCAGATCCCGCGCTGCAGGGAGAGATGACGATCACCATCTCGCTCACCGATGCCGGCGGCGGCACCGACGTCCTGGCCGTTCACGACGGGCTCCCGCCTGGACTGCCACTGGCTGACAACGAGCTTGGCTGGAAGGAGTCACTCGCAAAGCTTGCAGCGCTGGTGCAAGGAAGCGAAGGGGAAAGGGAACACCCTTCATCGGTGAGTAATCGATCATGACACAGCAAGGTTGCGGGCACGTCAGCGCGATCTCCGACGTAAGGCAGGCGCGTCGGCAGGAGTGCGACGAGTGCGTGCGGATCGGCGCGCGGTGGGTGCACCTTCGAACCTGCCAGGAATGCGGTACGACGCTGTGCTGCGACAGCTCCCCGAACCGACACGCTTCCGCGCACGTCCGAAGCAGCGGCCACCCCGTCGTGGCGTCGGCCGAGCCGGGAGAACGCTGGATGTACTGCTACCCGGACGGCGTCTTCGTGGAGTACTGACGGCGGCCGTGTTCGGTTAAGAGCACGTCTGCCTGACCAGTCATTGCATAATCAGGAGAGCTACTTATCCGGCGATCACCGATGGCGGTTTCACCGTGTGGAAATCCGTCGCTGCCTGGTATGCGTGGGCGGCGGCCAGCAGCCTGGCCTCGTCGAACAAACCACCGATGAAGGTGAGTGAGACAGGTGTGCCGTTGTCCGCAAAGCCGTTCGGGAGGATGACCGCCGGATGCCCCGTGAGATTCGTCGCGACGAGCTGCGGAAAACCGCTGACGAAAGTTGGCGACACGATCACGTCCACTTCATTGAAGAGCCGGTCCCACGCCGCGATCGCGCGACTGCGCAGCCTGCTTGCGTTGATGTAGTCAACCGCAGGAATGAAGCGGGCCACCCTGAACGTGTTCGCCCAGTCGCCCGGCCCCTGCTGCACGAGCTCGGCGTCACGGTTCGAGCGTGTCAGCTCATCGAATGACGCCGCGGCCTCTGCTGTAAGAATGATCCGCATTGCGTCGTACGGGAGATCGGGAACATCGACCGGTACGAGGTTCGCTCCGGCGCGCCGGAGGACGGCGAGAGCGGCGTCGTCGAATCGCCTGGTCGCATGGAGAACCCGCTCCGGGTCGGCAGGATCGCGCTCCGGCGTGTCGAACGCAGCCTTGAAATAGCCGAGGCGCAGCGTGCGGAGCGGTACGGTCGCGTCCCACCGGTAACCGGCCGCGACTGCATCGCCATCCCGGCCGTCGGGGCCGTGAATCGCCTCGAGGACGAGAGCGCAGTCATCAACGGAGCGACAGAGCGGGCCGAGCTTGTCCATCGACCAGGACAATGGCATCGCGCCCGTGCGCGGCACGCGACCGAAGGTGGGCCTGAGGCCCGTCACTCCACAGCGCGTGGCCGGCGAAGAGATCGAGCCGAGAGTCTCGCTGCCGATCGCAAATCCGACGAGGCCAGCTGCTGTCGCCGCTGCCGATCCGGCGGATGAGCCACTCGAGCCCTGGTCGAGCTTCCAGGGATTGTTCGTGCGCCCGCCGAACCAGACATCGCCCTGGGCCAGCTCGCCCAGCGTGAGCTTGGCGAGGAGCACCGCCCCCGCGGCGTCGAGCCTCTGAACGACGGTCGCGTCGGCGTCTATCACCTGATCGCGGAACGGTCCCGCACCCCAGGTCGTCCTGTAGCCCCGCACCGCCAGGAGATCTTTTGCGCCCCAGGGGATCCCGTGGAGCGGACCGCGCCAGCGGCCGCGGGCCAGCTCACGGTCGAGCTGTTCCGCCTGACGCATAGCGCGCTCGGCAGTCAGGGAGACGACGCACTTCAGCGCGGGATCGTAGCGTTCAAGCCTGTCGAGGTACATCCGCGTCAGGGCTACTGAGGAGATTCTCCGTCGCCGCACGAGTTCCGAAAGCACCGCCACAGGCTGGAACGCAAGCTCGTCGAGGTCGGCTGGAACGCTCGGCAGCGCCACGCTCGTACGCCGCGAGCTGCGGCTGTCGGCCGGAGGCGGGGACTTTCGCGGGGGGAGGGGGTTGAAACCAAAGGCCGGCTGCAGGTCGTATTCGATACGTTCCCGATGCAGGGCGGCAATCCGCTCGGCTTGCCGCCTGAGCCCTTCAACCATCATCTCCCGCTCAGCCGGCTCCAGCTGCACCCCCGCCAGTTCTTCGGCGGCCGCGATAGTCTGCGGGTCTATATCGGCGTCCCTCGAGCCGCTGGCCCACAGAATGCCCGGAGCCAGTGCGGAGCCGAGCCCCAGACTGGAGAGGTACGAGAGAAACAGGCGGCGGTCGTAGAGGGATGCGTCGTTCATTGCCCACCTCGTGGCTGAGAACCCGGTATGTGCGCGGACGATACAGTGAGAACCACGATGTCGCGATGAGGCAGCTTCCCTCACAGCTGCGCTGGCGGACGGTGGATAGCTTTGCAGTCAGACAGCGCGCGTTCCAACCAATCACTCATGACCCACATGCACTCGAAGACCCATCTCGCAGCCGTCGCTCTCACGTTCATGGCATGCGCCCCGGTACCGCCCGCGGCGGTGATCACGCCGGTCGGCCCGACCAGTGCCGCCATTACACCCGCCGACCTGCGCCTCCGCCTGGAGATAGTAGCTCACGACTCGATGATGGGACGCGAGTCGGGAACGATCTACAACGACAAGGCTACCGACTACCTCGCGGCTGAGGCTGCGCGGATAGGACTGCGGCCCGCCGGTGAGAACGGCACGTTCTTCCAGGTCGTGCCGCTTGTGCAGCGCAGCTTCACCGCGAGCACGCTCACTGCTGGCGGACAGACATTCACTCTGTGGCAGGACTTCCTCCCGCGCGACCAGGGCCCGGGGATGCGTCAGCTCGCCGGGGCACCTGCCGTTTTCGGCGGCTCGTGGACGGACGACGCCTCAGGGCTGATCTCGCCGGCCGATGCAGCGGGCAAGGTCGTCGTCATCAGGGTACCGCAGGGGTGGCAGGCGAACCGCATCACGCTGACTGGCCGGTATCGTGACGCGGCCGGCGTGATTGTGGTCAGCCTGGATTCAATCCCGCAGCCGGTACAGGAAGCACTTGCTCAGGCGGCCTCGGGCTTTGCGCCAGAAGGTGAGGTAACCCAGCTCCCGGCGTTCGTCTACGGAACTCAGGCATTCGCCCGCGCAATCTTCGGACGGCCGCTGAGTGATCTCACGCCCGGAGCGACTGGACAGCCGATCACGGGCCAGCTTGTCATGGAGCAGACAGCCGCCCCCGGCCGGCGGAACGTGGTCGCGATGATCGAAGGCAGCGATCCGGCCCTGCGCAGCCAGTATATCGTCTTCGGCGCGCACAACGACCACGTGGGTTTCACGAACAGCCCGGTGGATCACGATTCGCTGCGCGCGTTCAACCGTGTCGTCCGACCGCAGGGGGCAGACAATCCCATGCGGCAGCCGAGCGCAGCCGAATGGACGAGGATACGCGCGATACTCGACAGCCTCCGGGCAATCCGGCCGCCGCGACCCGATTCCATCTTCAACGGAGCCGACGATGACGGCTCTGGAACGGTCGCGCTTCTGGAAGCAGCCGAAGCGTTCGTCAATGCCGCCACACCGCCGCGCAGGTCGCTGCTGTTCATCTGGCACACGGCGGAGGAACAGGGGCTGATCGGCGCGATGTACTACAGCGACAATCCGACCGTGCCGCGCGATTCCATCGTGACAATGATCAATCTGGACATGATCGGTCGCGGGCGCGCCACCGATCTGGCCGGTGGTGGTCCCGGTTACGTGCAGGCGATCGGGAGCCGGCGGTTGTCGTCCGAGCTCGGCCGGATCGTGGACGATGTAGCCGCTACCACAACGCCGCGCGTCCAGCTCGATTACCAGTACGACGCGCCGCGACATCCGCAGCAGTTCTACTGCCGCAGCGACCACTACATGTATGCACGTTATGGCATACCTGTGGCGTTCTTCTCGACCGGTGGCCACCCCGACTACCACCAGCTCACGGACGAGGTGCAGTACATCGACTTCGACAAGCTCGCGCTGGTGACGCGGTTCGTGTACGGGATCGGCGAGAGACTGGCAGCGCAGCCCGCTCGCCCGGTTGTCGATCAGCCGCGACCGGATCCGGACGCGCCCTGCGTGCAGTAACGGGGTAGGTATCGCGGCTCGCAGCCGCGATGCGTGACCGATTGAGTACGGGAATGGTCGCGGCCGGAGGTTGCAGCTGCGGCCTTTCCCGTTTGCGGATTCCGTGATCGCCTCCGTGTCCAGTCCAGGACCAGCCGTGCTTATGGTCAAATGAGCCACGAACGCGCAAACCGACCCAGCGGGGCACCACACAAGTCCACTTCCGGGCCCGACAACGAGACAATGGTCGCGGCGCTGGAGGAGGCGACGTTCGGCTACTTCGTCAGAGTGACGAACCCGGACAACGGCCTGGTGCGGGACAGCACCAGGGAGGAGGCGCCGGCCACGATCGCAGGTTCCGGGCTGGCCCTGACGTGCTACGCCGTAGCCGCCGAGCGTGGCTACCTGCCCCGTACCGACCTGGCCCGCCGGGCCCGCACGACACTCGAGTTCTTCTGGCACTCCGAGCAGAGCGACGCTCCCGCAGCCACCGGCTATAAGGGGTTCTTCTATCATTTTCTCGACGCCGATTCTGGTGCGCGCGTTCACAGCAGCGAACTGTCCACGATCGACTCGGCGATCGTCTTCGCCGGCGCACTCACTGCAGCCGCGTACTTCGACGGGGACTCCGCAGACGAGCGGGCCATCCGCCAGCTGGCTGTGGACATCTACGCGCGCGCCGACTGGGGGTGGGCCTCTCCGCGCGGCCCCGCAATCTCACACGGCTGGAGGCCGCGCGGAGGCTTCCTCGCCTATGACTGGCGTGGGTACAACGAAGCGATGTTCCTGTATGTGCTCGCACTGGGCTCGCCGACTCACCCTGTAAGCCCCGCCGCATACGAGGAGTGGACGTCCACCTATCAATGGAAGCGGATCTACGATATCGAGTTCCTGTACGGCGGGCCGCTGTTCATGCACCAGCTCAGCCAGGTGTGGCTGGATCTGCGCGGAATCCAGGACGAGTTCATGCGGACGCGCGCAAGCGACTACTTCGAGAACAGCCGCCGCGCGACTCACGTGCAGCGGGAGTACGCGAGGCGCAACCCGCGTGGGCTCCTCGGTTATGACGAGAACAGCTGGGGTATTACCGCGAGCGACGGACCCGGACCCGCAACCAGAGTCGTGAAGGGACGACGCCGGCGGTTTTTCGACTACACCGGCCGCGGTGTTCCATACGGACCGGACGATGGCACTCTCGCGCCGTGGGCGGTGGCGTCCTCGCTGCCCTTCGCTCCGGAGATTGTACTTCCCGCCATGGCGACCATAGATCGTGAGTATCCGATCATCACGAGTGAGTATGGCTACAAGTGCTCCTACAATCCGACGTTTGGCGGCGCCAGGCATGGGGGCTCATGGATCTCGAAAGGACACTACGCGCTGGATCAGGGCCCGGTAGTCGTGATGATCGAGAACTTCCGCTCCGGGCTCGTGTGGAGGCTGCTGAGAGGCTCCGACTTCATACGCACAGGCTTGCGGCGCGCGGGTTTTCGCGGCGGTTGGCTGGGTGACGTTGTATCCCACAATGATGCGTAGAAGGTCCGCCGCCATCGAGTCGGCGAATATTCGCCCCGGCGACCAGACAGTGCGCAGTGCCGCCGCGCTCTCGAGGCGGTTCTCCGCTGCCCGCGTCACATAGACAGCCGCTCCGGGAGGGATGATCCCGAGATCATCCTCTCCTGCAACGAGCGGACGAAGATTTGTGCCACCTTCGACTCCGCCGTAAATGATGGGAAGCCTGACCGCGAACCGACGATCGCCAACCACGAAGTAAAGACAATCGCTCCGCAGTGCCGCCGTTACTGATTCAACGAAAGCTCCTGCAAGCCTGAGCAGGACGACGGGCTTCCGCTCGGCCCGCGCCACCGACTCCAGCATTTCGCCGTGGAACGCCGTCGAGATCACCATGTCCGCCGCGCGGATGCGGCGAGCCAGTTCTGCCCGGTCGAGGATGTCCAGATCGACTCCGAACGCGTCGAGTCCGTAGTCCTGCCGCGCCTCATGCACGAGCCAGCATATCTGATCCTCGTTCGACTCCGCGCATGCTGCGCGCAGTCGCTGTGCCTGCAGATACCGACCCATGCGCTCCGGCCACTCGACCGGGGGAACCCCGCGGGCACGCCCCTGCATCAGCATTGCCACCAGCCAGTCGCCGATCTCCGGGTCACGTCCTCCAAGGCCGACCGGTGAACCCCCGACGTAAACACCAGAGCGGGGACGCAGCTCCACGAGGCCCTCCCGCTGCAACGTCTCGTAGGCAGCGCGGACAAGACGGACATGTACGCCCCACTGATCGGCGAGCTCACGCATGCTCGGGAGCCTGTCGCCCGTACGTAAAGCCTCGCGATGGATCCGGCCCACAACGTTAGTCCGCAGACGTTCCAGAACCTCTTCACGATTCGTCGGCACTCGGGGGCTGGCAGCAGCCGCATGCATCGTTTTCCTCCTACCGTGGCCGAGGATACCTGCCCTTTCGTCGCCGGTCCGGTAAAGGCGGACGACGGCATCACCTCAGTTTCGAGCAATGTCAAAGGTGTACCTGAATCAGTTCGCCGTATTGGCGAAAACTGATCCAGACGGTTCGCCGCAGGACGGTCTGAACTATGCGCACATCGACACACGAGTCGATGATGGCACACCCCTCCGAGCCAGCGAAGATGGGTCCTGCCTTCATGCCAGGCTGGAATGTTCGGACCAGAGACAATCCTCGTTAGCGAGGCGCGGAGGCGTTATGAAGCGACGATTCGTGTTGGGCGCGGGATGCGTTGTACTGACTCTGGCTGCGAGTGCATGCCTCGGCCGGGAACCGACATCGCCGGATCCGGATGCCAGCTTTGGTCATTCGCCACAGCATGGTGCTGGTGCCATGTCAGGCCGCGAGATTTTCCGACACGACGACTTCGGCAACTGGCGGTTCTGGACCGACACGCTGCGGTTGAACGAGGTGGCGGCGGTGCTGACGCCAAACGAGGCGCTTGCGCTTGGCTTGAGGGTCGACGCCGATGCCATACCGGCGGCGGTTCTTCAGGCGGTTCTGGCCGACCCCACCTTGCTGGACGATCCGGCCACAACGCGAGCGCTTCTGGGCCTGAATGCGGTGGTGGGAATTGCGGCCGCCGTGGTCGGGGATAATGTCACGCGCCTCGGGATCACGTGTGCCCTGTGCCACTCGACCGTCGACAATTCGGTCATGGCCGGGATCGGATCGCGACTCGATGGCTGGCCGAATCGTGAGCTGCAGGTCGGGCCGATCATCGCAAGCGCCCCGGGACTCCCGGCGGCACTGAAGCCTGTCTATGCGTCGTGGCCCGCGGGCTTTTACGACCCACGTTTCAACATCGACGGCATCAACGCGCCCGTGGTGCTCCCGCCTGCTTACGGACTCCGTGGCGTCGGCCTCGAGACGTACACCGGTGAGGGTCCGATATCGTACTGGAACGCCTATGTCGCAGTGACGCAGATGCACGGGCACGGCTCCTTCTCGGACCCGCGCCTTGGCGTCAACATCGTCGTTCCTCCACGGGAAGACGAGGTCAAGTCCAAGCTGCCGGCACTGCGACAGTACCAGTTCTCCCTCGATGCGCCGCGTCCTCCGACAGGTAGCTTCGACGCCGCGGCTGCTCAACGCGGCCAGGTACTATTCAGAACCACGGCAGCCTGCTCCAGCTGTCACACCGGTCCCTCGCTCACAGACCACGGCAATCTTCACGAGGCTGCCGAAACTGGCATGGATCCGCTGCACGCGCAGCGCAGCACGACGAAGCGATATCGCACCACGCCACTGCGCGGAGTATGGCATCGTGCGCCTTACTTCCACGACGGCAGTGCAGCAACGCTGGAGGCTGTCGTCACACACTACAACAGCGTTCTCTCGCTCGGGCTGACCGGGCCGCAGCAAGCTGATCTGGTCGAGTATCTGAAATCGCTCTAGCTCCGCCATCGTAATCTCACGAGGAGAAGCAATGTCTAGAATGACCTTTCTGGCGCTACCGCTCGCGCTGGGAACGATCGCCGGCTGTGCACCGGTGGGCGCGACGCCTTCCGGACCCGTGCCTATGTCGAGGGCTACGCAGCCCGACCTCCGGACGGCGATGCGCACACTGTGGGCTGATCACGTGATCTGGACGCGGGCATTCATCGTCGCTGCCGTCAGCGATGACCCAAGCGCTCCAAATGCCCTGGCCAGGCTGCTCCGCAACCAGGAGGACATCGGAAATGCGATTGTGCCGTTCTACGGGGCGACTGCTGGCGCCCGGCTCACGGAGCTCCTGAAGGAGCACATTACGATCGCCGGTGATCTGGTGACCGCAGCGAAGGCCGGGAACGCGGCGGCGCAGGCGGACGCCGACCGTCGCTGGCATACCAATGCCGGGGATATCGCCACGTTTCTGAGCGGAGCCAATCCGCACTGGCCGAGGGCGACGCTGCTTTCGATGCTCAACACACACCTTGCGCTCACTACTCAGGCGGCTGTGGCGCGGCTGCAGCGCGACTGGAACGGAGACGTCGCCGCGTTCGACCGGATCTTCGCCCAGGCGATGGAGATGGCCGACGCACTCACGGAAGGAATCAGAGCTCAATTCCCCGGGCGGGCGTGACCCGCGAGAGCCTTCGCAAGCGAACTCGCGGACGATAGCTCTGCCGAGCCCCGCAGAGGCGCCGGTCACGACAATTACCTCAGGACGCCGCGCCACACAGAGCTCAGCTGGCGGTCAGGCCGTGAATGCGGAGCTTTCGGTCATCAGCATCGACTCGATATGCCGAGATGGCTTCTTCCGCCGGGCCAGCCTTCACAGCACCGGTGGCGGCGTCGAACTGCGAGCCGTGCCACGGACACTGCACGGTTCCGCAGACCATCACGCCGCCCGCGAGCGAGCCGCCACGATGTGTGCAGCGATCGTCGAAAGCAACGTAGCCGTCCTCAGTACGGCCCAGGACGATCCGCTTGCCGCCGACACGCAACAGGCGCATCTGGTTCACTTCGAGATCTCCGGCATCAACAGTCAGAGCTTCTCCGTCTGCCGGAGCGCGAACACTCTCGTCGCTCCACCTGCCCGCGTTCGCATACCTGTGGTCCACGCTGATCTGATTCCTGCTCACGAGCGTGCCACCCATCCAACCGCCCATAAGAAGCAAGCCAACCCCGATCCCCTCGGCTCCGAGCAGGGGTAGGTCCGGCTGCAGAGTGGCGTCGCCGCGAACCCAGCGCGCCAACGCGAACAGAACGATCGCGCTGACGTTCACCAGTGCGTGTTTCCGGGCGCGACTCTTCCCCGTGCTCCGTGGTGGGACCGTGTACACGTAGTCGATGATGCCCGGGACGGCCGCTATGAGACCGGCGATCACCCCTGCTACGGCCAGGTGCGCGCCCGTGGTCCATAGCGTCGGCCGATCGAGCCAGACGCCGAGCACATTGAAAACGAACGCCCCGATCAGAAATGCCAGGGGGAACGGAATAAGTGCGGGGTGTGAGGGATGCCCGCGGAAGCTCGCCTTGCTGCGCATATCTCGCCGACCTCCTTCAGTCGCTTCGCTGGCGACAGCTGCGCAGCTTCAGTGCCGCGCCCGCTTCCTCAGGCCCTGCCGCGCACCTTCGCAACCCACCAGCGCAGTCCTACAAACAAAAAGCGCCAGTCGTGGAAGAACTCGGGCGGCTTGCCCTCAAACGCATGACCGACGAACTGGAAGATCCATCCAATCACGAAGAGAGCGAGCCCCCACGGCCACAGGGCGTGCACCCAGATGGATGTGAGCAGCACGACCAGTGAGACCACGATGAGAGGAATGCCCAGGGTGTGGCAGAAGCGATTCACCGGGTGCTGGTGACTCTGGGCGTACTGTGCGACCCACTCTTCCGACGACTTTCCGCCAAGCATTGGCTGCCTCGCTGTCAGAGTATGTTGAGAGACAGGCTAGAACTATCGAGAGACTCCCGCAACCATGAGCTCAGCTCCTGGACGTCGCGGAGGCACGACACATGAAGGGAGTCCGGGGATGAATATCCGACCCGCCCCTGCCGTGGTCGCGTGGATTATGCTGTCTGCGACGCCGGTCAAAGGGCAACACCCTGTTGCGCCACACGATCCTCCACCTGTCATCCGCAGCGACAGCACTCCTCCTCCACCCGGTTCAGTCAGCAAAGATACGACCCGGACGGCCAGGCTCGACGAGGTCGTCGTCACCGCTCTGCGCATCCCCACCGAGATCGGAGACGCCGCATACGCGGTGGCGCGAAACGGGCCAGACATGACGACGCGAGCGCGGGCAGGCCTCGGACTGACCGAAACGCTCCACGGAATCGCGGGCGTGCAGGTGGACAACCGGTACAACTTCGCGCTCGGTGAAAGGATCACAGTGCGTGGGTTCGGCGCGCGCACCCAGTTTGGTGTGCGCGGCGTCCGGGTGCTGGTCGATGGCATCCCCGCAACAATGCCGGACGGCCAGACCACACTCAATCACCTCGACCTCGGCACGGTCGAGCTCGTCGAAGTCGTGCGCACACCGATCGCAGCGCTGTACGGCAACGCGGCCGGCGGAGTGATCGCGATTCAGACCGCTCCAGCACCTGCCGCCCCGATCGTGGTCACCAGCAGACTAGTCTCCGGATCGGACGGCCTGGCACGCCGGCAGTTTGGCGTGGGGGGAAGTACGGAGACCGGCAGCTACCTCCTGCGCGCCGGTCGTCTCGACTACGATGGATTCCGCGCACACAACACAACGGCGAACCGCTACTTCAGCGCCCGTACCACAGCGGACATCGGGGCGACATCACTCGCGCTCACTTTCCACAGAGTGGCCTACGATGCACTGAACCCCGGTTCCCTCCCGGATTCGCTATTGCGGCGCGACCGGACGGCGGCATTCCCGTTCAATGTCACGCAGAACACCGGCGAATCGGGCAGGCACTCACAGGCCGGGTTGACGATGGAGCGGCCACTGGGAGAGCTGGTACTGGCCACATCCCTGTATGGTGTGAGGCGAGAGCTGGAGAATCCAATACCTCCGCGAATCATCGATCTGTCACGCCGTGCCGGAGGTTTCCGGATGAGCATCGGTAGCGCGCCCGTAGCGGACGCGCGTCTGCAGTGGGACACCGGAATCGAATTGGCTACGCAACACGACGACCGGCTGAACCACGCGAACCAGGGTGGAACCAGGGGCGAGCTGACGCTGGACCAGGAGGAGCGTGTTCGTGCGACTGCCGCCTTCGCGGCCGCGCGTGCGCGCCTGACCGAGCGGGCGCTACTGCAGCTCGGGCTCCGCGCCGATGCCACGACCTTCGAAGTGGCTGACCGCCTCATCACGGCGACGAACCCGGACGACTCGGGAGAGCGCCGGATGCGATCGTGGAACCCATCCGCGGGCATATCCGTGCGCATGGGCCCGGAGGCACGGCTCTTTGCGAACGTGGGCACTGCATTCGAGACGCCGACGACGACCGAGCTCGCCAATCGACCGGATGGGGCCGGCGGCTTCAATCCGGAACTCGACCCGCAGCGGACACGCTCGGTGGAGGTGGGGTTAAACGGCTTTACGCCACGCACATGGTACCAGTTGGCGCTGTACGCCTCGCGGGTGAGGGGCGCGCTCGTGCCATTCGAGGTCCCCGCGGCTCCCGGCCGTCAGTTCTTCCGCAACGCCGCTGCCGCAACACATCGTGGGGCCGAGCTGATGGCCGGTGGCCGGATCGCGCGAGGCGTGGACGCGCGAGCCGCGTACACCTTCACCGATGCGCGCTATCGCGACTATACAGCCGACGCCGTCTCATACGACGGGAAGCGACTGCCGGGAGTGGCTCCCCACCGGGTTGAGACGCTGCTGCGGCTCAGCTCCACGCGCACGTTTCTCGACATCGAGAGCAGATATCAGTCGCGCCTCCCGACGAACGACGAGAACAGTGTGCACTCCGCAGCGTTCGCGGTTCACGGAGTTCGCGCGGGACTCACGGGAATGAGATGGGCACGACTCAGCGGGGCTCCCTTCGTCGGAATCGAGAACGTGCTGAACCGGACGCACAACTCCTCGGTCGTGGTGAATGCAGCTGCCGGACGCTACTTCGAACCAGGACCCGGTCGAACCATCTACATAGGGCTGGACCTCACCGCAGAAGCGGCGCGCGACCGGCCGGGGGCGGTGGAGGGGACGGGGACGGGGACGGATACGCGATAACGCGAACGACATCGTTCCGGCGCTGACGCAGTCGTTGGAGCGCGTCCGCTACGTCAATCGCAGTGCGCCACTACGTAGGACACCTGATCGAGCGCAGATCGGAGACGCGACAGATTCGTCCGACTCTCACACGGACGACATTATGACACAGGCCCTGCGCGCATACGCGCCGCTCTATGCCAGGCATTCAGCCGCCGCCGACCGGGGAAGCTGGTCTGTCACCGCGGACATACGCTGGGGTGACATCGACATTCATCGGGCCCATCGACAGCCTGAGCTCCTGCGTGCCGTACGAAGCGCGGCCAGAGAGCTTTCAGCGCGCGGTGCCGAGACTGCGCGAATGCTGGTACTGGCTGTCCGAGACGTGCACGCCTGTGCGGCACTGACCCTGGATCTGTACGATGGGCTCAAGCATTTCCATGCGCTGCGCACATATCTCGATATCATCGAGTTCACTCCCGCCCTTTCAGACGAAGAGCTGGCCGACGCGCGTGACGTGGAGTCTGGAAGCGGATCTCGCTTCGAGGACTGCACGACCGCACTCGCGGCCTGTCTGATGACACAGCATGTAGCCTCGGTGCACTTCCGCCATCTCTGCGCCCGGGCAGAGGAACCGGTTCTCGCCGAGCTGCTGTCGTTCATCGCGGCCGACGAAGCGAGGCACGGTCAGATCCTGAGCGACCTCCTGGCGCTTCAGGTGCAGACCGATCCCACGATTGGTGCTCGAGCGCTGACCCAGGCAGAGCAGTTGCGGACTGCGGCGAAGGAAGACAGCGGACGGCAGGGATGGGAGCGGGACGAGGTGGCGCTGCAGGGGTTCGTACGGCGGATGGAGGCGTTGACAGGAGAGGCGTCAGGCCGCGAGCTGTCGGCTGATTAATCCTCCAGCAATCCCTTCTCTCTCACATAATCCGCCAGCGCTCCGCGTGAATCGACCCCGATCTTGGTGAAGATGTTGGAGAGGTGGGTGCTCACCGTGCGAGCCGAAATCTTGAGCGCAGAGCCGATCTCCTTGTTCGCCTTCCGCTGCGCGACCATACGCGCGATCTCCAGCTCGCGTCCGGTCAGGCCGGCACCGCCCGCACCCATGACCTTGACCGGTGGCCGGACGCCAAGCGTGCGCAGCTCCTCCCGGGTCCTGGACAGCTCGGATGTTGCACCGAGTCGCGCAAACACATCGTGGGCGCGGCGCAGCTCGCGAACGGCGGCGTCTCGATCCCCGGTGTGCGCCAGCGCGCGCGCCACCTCACGCCGGATACGCGCCGCGGTATAGGGATAAGGGATCTCCTCCAGCTGCTCCGCGGCCGCCTGCAGCACGCGCGCTGCTTCAGGATGGTTCTTGCTGCGGTGGAGGAGCAACAAGCCTTCGCAAGCGCCGGCGCAGGCGAGTCCCAGGCGGTGGTTGAACTGTTCGGCGTCATCCCTCAACCGCTGCGCATGGGCGGCGGCGTGCTTGAAGTCGAGCGCCCAGAGTCTTGCCTCCATCACGATGGGAAGGAGCCACTGCACTGACCAGACGCGATGTCCCGCGTGATCTGCGAGAGCGAGTCCAGCCTCTCCGACGTTCACGGCCTCGCGGTAGTTCCCGGTGGAAAGATGGAACGCTGCGAGCCCCAGGTGGGCCGGCACAATCGAGGGAACGTCCACCGGCCGCTCGGTCTCGCGACCGGCGCCTGAGACCTGCCACGCCTCGTCAAACATCTCCTTCGCACGCAGCGGCTCACCGCGCGCGAGATAGATCAGCCCCGTCCACACGAGCAGCCGGGGCAGGAGGGCTCGCTGGCCGAGTGCGCGGGCCAGGGCGATCGTCCGCTCCCCGGTGGCGATGCCGGTCTCCCAGTCACCTACCCCGGCGGCGTACTGGATCGCGAGCTCGGCCGTCCACAGCGGAAGTAGTGGAGAGCCCAGTTCGCCGGCGACGCGCTCAGCTGCTGCGATGTGGTCCACCACTCCGCGCGCGTCGCTGGAGATCCCGGCCAGCATCGCCATCCCCCAGTGGGCGGACCACAGTAGCGTCGGCTGCGCGGCAGCAGTCGCGAGCTCGATCGCACGCTGCCCGTGCTCGCGTGCGCGGTCTGCGGAGCCGTTCCAGGCGTACATGAGAAGCAACGCCCGGTGCACGCGCGCCAGGAGCGCTGAATTCCCGGCCTCGCTGGCGACAGTGAGCGCGCTGTGAACCTCAGCGGCGGCATCCTCCAGTCTGCCGATATCCTGCAGGCAGATCCCGCGGGCAAGGCGCACCTGAACTGCGACTTCGGCAGCAGGAGTGGCGCGCACCGCGTCGAGCGAGGCGGCGTACTGCTCCAGCGCCCGGTCGTATGCGCCACTCCAGTAGAGCGCGAGCCCCATCCGGTACCGGATGCGCGCGATCTCCAGAGGATCCGCGGCGTGTGTCGTCGCCGAATCGAGGGCACGCTGCCAGAGCGCCAACGCCCGCTCGTACTCTCCGAGCCGCTGTCGCGCACGGGCGAGGCTGACCAGCACTTCCAACCCCTCGGCCCCGTCATCGGACCCAGTTCGGTCGAGGTGCTCCAGAGCGCGGGCGAGATACTCCGCCGCTTCCCGATTTGCGTACTTCTGCAGCGCCGCGCGCCCGGCAGCGGACAGATAGCGAGCGGCCTTCGGCTCCAGTGTGTGTGCGTGGGCGCGCGCGAAGTGGAATGCCAGTTCATCAGCGTGGTCCAGGGCGCGGGAGCCGTAGTGTGACTCCAGAGTCTCCGCGACAGTCGCGTGCATGAGACTCGCACGCGCATGGCCAAGAGTGCCGTACAGAACCTGCTGCAGCAGCGGATGGGTGAAGTCGTAGGCGACACCACCGCTGCCGGTCGAGCCCCTGCTGAATGTGTCAGTCTGCACGCGCTCCTCGAGTACGCGGGCCGCACACAGCTCTTCGATAGCTGGCACCAGTGCCGCGTTCGACAGACCGCTGATCTCGCCCAGCGTCTCCAGACTGACGCGGGTACCTATGACCGCAGCCATGTTCGCAACCGCACGCGCGTCGCTGCTCAAGCCGTCCAGCCGGGATGCGATCGCATCACGGATGGTCGGGGGTAACTCCAGCGTTTCGACCTGCCAGCCGAACCATCGCCCGTCACGCTCGTACAGCGATCCGCGGGTCACCAATGCCTTGAGAGTCTCCTCCACGAAGAACGGATTGCCTCTCGTCCACGCGTAAAGCAGAGATGGAAACCGTCCGAGCGCCGACTCATCGACGGAAAAAGTCTCCTGGACCAGCTGCCTGACTTCCTCCTGATTGAGCGGCTCCAGCCGCTGCACCGTCGCGACTCCAAGACGCAGCAGCGATTGCTCGGTCGTACGCAGGACCGGGTTTCCCTCGCGCTCCGTTTCGTTGTACGTGCCGACGAGAGCGACCTTCGCTCCGGAAGGGATCTGACGGGCAACGAAATGAAAGAGCTCGAGCGATGATGCGTCGGCCCACTGCAGATTCTCCAGGACCAGGAGCAGCGGTTGGCGCGACGAGATGCGTGTGAGGAACTGCGAGAAGTTCCAGAGCAGCCGTGCCTTGATCTCCGCCGGATCACCGCCCGACCGGGCGGGATCACGTCCCTCGCCGGACGACGCCGGATACATGCCCGGAAACAGCGCGGCCAGTTCAGCGGAGGCCCCGCGCGTGAGTACGGCGAGCTGAGCCGGATCGATCTGGGCGAGAAGGGGGAGGAGCCCGTCGGCGAAAAGAGCATACGGAACGCCGGTCTCCACCGGATAGGCCCTGCCCAGTGCCACGGTGAATCCGCGCTTGCGGGCACGCTCGGCCACAGCGCCGATAAGTCGGGTCTTACCCACGCCGCCTTCACCGAAGAGGATCGTCGTCGTCCCTTTCCCTGCAGCGGTCTCGCTCAGCAGCGTCGTGAATCGCGTCAGCTCAGCGGCGCGGCCGATCAGCGGGGTGGACGACATTACGGCAGGAGGCATCAGCGCAAACAGAACGTTCCCAATACGCGCCGGTCAAGAGCGCAGTCCGGGCCGCACACGAGCGCCGAGGGGCGGACCAGTTGACGCGGGCGGGCTGCAGGCATCCAATTTGGGCATGGCCACGGCAAGACAGCCACACGTACTGATAGCCAAGCGGGTGGCAGCCGCGATCTTCGGGGAGCCTGCGGCGCGTGGCTTCGCCGTACGCTACTGGGACGGCAGCGTCGAACCGGGGGTCTGTGAGCCGCCGCCGTTCACATTGGTGATCCGGGACGCCGGAACGCTGCGAGCCATGCTGCTTCCCCCAAGCGAGCTCTCCATAGTTGAGAGCTATGTGTCCGGTGGGATCGACGTCGAAGGTGACCTCGAGGCCGCCATCCGGCTCGGTGACGGCATCGGTCAGCGAGTGAGGAACGCCGCTGCGATGGCGCGCCTCGTCCCGCTGCTCCTGCGGCTGCCCCGCCCTTCAGTTGGCAGCACTCGGTCACTCCGCTTCGTGCGTCCGGACGATCGTACGGCCCAGGCCCGACCGGGTGACGCTTCTGCCATACGGCATCACTATGATGTGGGCAACGCTTTCTATGCTCTCTGGCTCGATCCCGAGATGCAGTACACCTGCGCCTACTTCAGGCACGGCACGGAGCAACTGGAGGAAGCGCAACTCGACAAGCTGGAGCACATCTGCAGGAAACTGCGCCTGCAGCCGGGCGAGAGGCTCCTCGACATCGGTTGTGGCTGGGGTGGTCTGGTGCGGTACGCCGCGTCTCGCTACGGCGTGACCGCCCACGGAATAACGCTGAGTGCTGCGCAGGCGGAGTACGCGCAGGCGCGGATCGCAGCGGAAGGACTGGCGCGATCGTGCAGCGTGGAAGTCTGCGACTACAGAGACCTTGCCCCACCCGCCCGGTTCGACAAGATCGTCGCCGTCGGCGTGACAGAGCATGTCGCCGCCGACAGGCAGCCCGCTTATTTCGCCGCAGCGCACCGTGTTCTCGAGCCCGGGGGGCTGTTCCTGAATCACTGCGAGGTGAGCGTTCAGCGCGCCCGACCCACGACGTTCCGGCAGCGCGTTGCCGATCGACTGTGGCGACGAAACGAATTCATCGAGAAGTACGTTTTCCCCGACGCGCGACTGGTTCCCGCGGCCCACGTCATTGCGAGCGCGGAACAGGTTGGGTTCGAGCTACGCGACGTCGAGAGCCTGCGCGAGCACTACGCCATGACGCTGCGACACTGGCTCAGGCGCCTTGAGGCTCACGCGACCGAGGCGAAAGAACTCGTAGGCGAGCACATTTACCGCGTCTGGCGCCTGTACATGTCCACAGGTGCGGAGGGCTTCACCAGCGGACGCATCAACATCATTCAGACGCTGCTCGGAAAGCCTGACGCCTCAGGCCGATCGCGGCTTCCTCTGACGCGTGAGGATCTGTACGATGCCCGCCGGCTGACCCTGTCCGGCGAGAGCATGCCGGCAGCGTGAGACCCTGACGGCAATCACGGGTCGCGGGGCACTGCGGCGGAGTCCGCGAGCGCTGCCGCCTCCCCGGTGATGGCCGGCGGCAGCTCCATATGCGGAGCCGGCTCCTCAATGAGAGGACGCCACCCACGCATCTGAAAAGCAGCGATCTCGAGGATTACGGACGCGGTATTTATATCGTAAGTCTCCGTGGAAGCCCCGCTCTCCTCGAACACTCCGGACGCCCAGCCGCGAGCCGGATTACGGGCGGCCATCACGTAGTCCAGCGCCTTCCGCGTGTAGTCGCTGGGCATGAGTGCATGCCAGCCGAACGCACCTTTGGTGCTGACCCAGCGCGGAACGTTCACCTCACGTCCGGGTGTGGCCACATCGATGGTGAACGGCTGCTGGTTGCAGTAGACGCAGTAGTAGTAGAAGAAATGAGGCGGCACTCCGATGGCGTCTTCGCTGACGACTGTCACCTGACCGGAGGAGTCGTAACGTGCCTGCTGCGCTGCGAGGACAGCGGCCGCGAGCTGGCGGAAATCGGCTTTCATCCCGAGCTCTATTCCCAGCAGGATGAAAGGTTCGCTCACCAGCCTGTCCTGGCGACGCCGGTCGCGCAACAGGCGCACGCCGAGAACATCGACCGGTTCGCCGTTTCGACTCAGGTCCAGTGCATTGTCCACGCGCGCTCCCCACGCCTGGAATCCACTCGCGACGTACTGCTCGTAGCCGATGCGCCCCTCCTGAAATGTCCATGGCGCGCCGCTGCTCCCGATGAGCTGACCATGCAGGTATCCGCCACGCACGACCTCGTCGAAGTTGATGCGTCGTGCGACGCGCTCCGCTGCGGCCGCGAACTGCGGCTCGCGTGTCGCGAGTACCTTGAGCGCGACGAGCAGCCGGCCGAGGTCGGTTGCCGACCAGCCGGTGGCACGCCCTGAGGCGTCGCCCATCGATGCGTTCCGCGTAGAGTAGATCTTGTTGAAGGCGATCCCGCGGAACAGCTCCATGCGCTCCAGTGAGGCCAATGCGACGCGGATTCGTCGGGCGTACTCCTCAGGCGCCAGCAGGTCGAGCTCTCTGGCGGACTGAAACGCCAGGAGTTGCCCACCGATGTCCCAAATCGTCGTGTACTCCCAGTCAGGCGTCCCGTTGACCAGCCCGGTCGCTTCCTGGTAGTTGGCGTCCAGATACCTCCAGGCCAGCTCCGCAGCGTCCATGTAGAACAGGCGCTCGGCAAGGCTGAGTGGCGCGCGTACCGGATCCGCGGGGGCGAGGACAGCGAGCACACCGGACTCGATGAGTTTCGTCTCCGAGCGCTCTGTCGAAGAGGAGCATGCCGGGAAGACCACGAGCAGCCAGAGCGTGACGATCAGCCGACCCCCCCTCCCCCGAGGCAGACTACTGGAGTTACGCGCAGTCAGAGCTGACAGTCGCTCTCCGGTACCGCAGTGCAGTTCTGGGGGGGTGCCGGCGATTAACGAACAGCTGTCCCAAGGGGCCCTGCAGTGAGCGAAAGAGCTGCGGCAGAGGTTCAGCCCGCAGGTGAGGTCGGACGAAAAGTCACACCTCGCGTTGCGGCGTGGCGTGAGCACCTGATCCACACTGTCGCGGTCATCGCCATCGTGTACGCCACGTACTGGATCTACTGGCGGTGGACCAGCACGATCAACACGGACCCGCGGGCAATCGCTCCCTCCCTGCTGCTGATGCTGGCGGAGACGTGGGCGTACATCAACATGTGCCTGTTCGTGTTTCTGGTCTGGCGACTCGAGGAAAGGGAGCCGGGACCGCCGCTCAAAGACCGGACCGTCGATGTATGGATCACCTGCTTCGACGAGCCGCTCGAAGTCCTCCGGCGGACGGCGATGGGTGCGCGCGCGATCAGCTATCCGCACCGAACCTACATGCTGGACGACGGTAAGCGGGACGAAGTGCGTGCAATGGCTCACGAGCTCGGTATCGGGTACATACGACGGGTGGCCAACAACAACGCGAAGGCCGGCAACCTCAATTTTGCACTGAGTGTGACGAGCGGCGAGTTCATCCTCCAGCTCGACTCCGATCACGTACCCCTGCCCAGTATAGTCGAGCGGATGCTCGGCTACTTTCGTGACCCGAAGATGGCGCTGGTCCAGACCCCCCAGGACTTCTACAACGTCGACTCCTTCACGCATGTCGTCAACGATGAAGGCCGCCGGCTGTGGGAAGAAAACAGGATCTTCTACTCACTGATCCAGCCCGGACGGGATCACTGGAACGCGTCCTTCTTCTGCGGCAGCTGCGGTCTCATCCGTCGCGAGGCACTGGAAGCGATCGGCGGTTTCCATTCGCAGTCGATAATCGAGGACATGGAAACCACCATCGAGCTCCACGCCGCCGGGTGGAAGACTGCGTATCACAACGAAACACTGGCGTACGGGCTCGCACCGGGAAATGCCAGCGCTTACCACGTGCAGCGGCTCCGCTGGGGTCAGGGAGCCATGCAGATCCTCCGAAAACTGAAACCGCTCACCCGAAGCGACCTGACGCTGCCGCAGCGCATCAACTACTTCGCCGGCACCGCGGCCTATTTCGAGGGATGGCAGAAGGCTGTGTTCTATCTGATGCCGCTGTTCTTTTTCTTCACCGGCATCCTCCCCGTTTCGGTGAACGAGACGGATTTCGTCATCCGGCTGATTCCGTACGTCGTGCTCATGGTCCTCGCGTTTGAGCTGCTGTCGCGGGGCACCGGTTACATACTGCTCTCAGAGCGGTTCACCATGGTGCGCTTTTTCACCTACATGATGGCAGCCTTCGCGCTGTTCACGACGAAGCCCCTGAAGTTCAACGTGACCCCAAAAGGGCGCAGCAGCGTTCCCTTCAGGACCTACGCTCCCCAGCTTGTCCTGCTTGTTCTCAGCATCGCCGCACCGATCTGGGCAACTGTGGCATTCCATCAGGGCTGGATCAATTACGCGTCCGCCGGATGGGGAGCATGGTCGTTCTGGCTGAACGGGTTCTGGGCGCTGTGGAACTGTTATTTCGCCGCGTCCGTGGTCAGGCACAGTCTCGCCATGCGACAGCAGCGCCGCGACCACCGCTTCATCGATCAGTTGCCGGTCCAGGTGCGCGCCGAACATGGTGGCCGCTCGATCGCCTTCCCCGCCATGACGGCCGACCTGAACCCCTACGGCCTGCGCTTCCGTTCGACTGAACGGCTGGACACTGGAATCGGCGTGGCGATCCAGCTGCCGCTCGCCGGCGGCAGAGTGTGGAGCTCCGGTGAGATCCGCCATGTTTCGGAAGAAGTGACCAGGATGGGTCGCATTTACTCGCACGGCGTCGCCTTCGGGACAATGCCGATCGAGGTTCGCGACGCAATCGAGCTGCACTGCACGCAACATGCAGTACCAATGTGGCGGCTCAGGTACCGACAGTCGATCGACATCGTCACGCGCGCTTCGGAAGTCATGCGCAACACCCGTCGCGAGCGGCGCAGGCTGGTGCGCCTTCCGGCGCACGTTGACGTGGAGCTCGGCGGCGGTGCGGAGAGAATCCGTCTCCCGGAGATGTTCATTGTGGAGGACATCAGTCCCAGAGGCGCCCAGCTCATCGGGGATCTGCCGATCACGCCTGGCACGAGGATCAGGTTCGACGTGCCAGGGGCCGCAATTACTGAATCGGGGATCATCCGACACGTACGGGCGCTGAAGACACCGATGGCGGTGCTGTTCGCCATGGGGGTGGAGCTGAACGTGGACTCGCCACGCGCGGCGGAGCCGGCTGCACCCGAGAAGGCGGCGGAGGAAACGGACGGAGCGGGAGCGGTCGCATGACGCACGACCCGAAATCCCCGATCGGAAGCGACGCGCCGCTCTCGGGGCTGGACGACGATCAGCCGATCGTGATTCACGGCCCGGTGCAGGGAAACGCTGGTAGCACACCTGATCCGGCTGCCCACCCCCGGGTGCGGCTGCAACCGCACGCAACAGAGCTGCGGAATGAGCCCGCCTCTCCTGCTGTGCCCGAGGCAGCGGCAGGCGCGCGCCTGCAGGCGGTCGACCCGTGGAATCCCGGAGCACAGGGCGCAAGCACGCAGCGCGCGAGCAGCCTCGATGCACTGAGGGGGCTGTTCCTCATCCTCATGACGCTCGGATTCACGATTCACGGCAGCAACTTCCCTGACTGGATGTATCACCGGCAGTTCCCACCTCCCGGTGATCTCGCGGACATAGCCGGAATTGCTTGGCGCGATCTCGCCTATGCCGCATTCCTGTTCACGATGGCGGCCGCGCTACCCATCACCCTGTCGCGTCGGATCGAGAGTGGCGAGACGGAGATATCGACGATGCTGGTGATACTCCGCCGGTTCGGGCTGCTCTTCGTGTTCGCGCTCCTGATCGGCCACTCGAACACTTACTTCACCGGCTACACGCAGGAAGCCCGCGGTCTGGCGCTGCTCGGGTTCGTTCTGATGTTCGGAGTCTTCCTCCGAAGGCGCTCCGACTGGAACGAGAGGGGATTCAGAATCCTGAACCGAATCGCGTGGCTGGCGGCGGTCGCATTTCTGGTGTTCTCGCCAGTGCTATACGGCAGCGAGTTCTCCCCGGCGCGGCGGGATGACATAATCGCAGGACTGGCGTTCGCCGCTCTCTCCGGGTCGGTCATCTGGTACTTCACGCGGGACCGGCTCAACACCCGACTCGCGATACTCGCGCTGGCTGTCGCGCTGTATCTCGCTTCACGCTCACCCGGCTGGGTGCAGGAGTGGTGGTGGACCTCGCCTGCTCCATGGCTGATGCGCCCGAGCAGCCTTTCGCTTCTGGCGGTGGTGATTCCGGGCACGATAGCCGGCGACCTGCTCTTGCGATGGATGCGATCGTCGCGGGACGGAGGTGAGGCGACCGGGTGGAACGGCGTCCGACTCGGCGCACTGGCGCTGCTGTGCTTCGTCATCACGCCGCTGGTCGTCACCGGCCTGTACAATCGCTGGGTGCTGGGGACCACGCAGCTGATCGCCGCACTCGGCCTCGCCGGCGTCTTCCTCACGCTCCGACCGCGAAGATCCGGCGAGCACCTGGTGAGGCAGTTGTACCTCTGGGGCGTTGTCTGGCTGCTCGCGGGATTATTCCTGGATCCGGCCGAAGGCGGGATCAAAAAGGTCCCGGATACGCTGTCGTACTTCTTCACGGTCACCGGACTGACCAAGCTGCTACTCGTGTCTCTGGTGGTCACTGTGGATCTCGTCAGAAGGTCGGCGTGGGCGCGCCCCCTGATCGATGTCGGTCACAACCCGATGATCGCCTACGTGCTGTACACAGTCTTTCTGAACTCGCTGCTCGAGCTCATCCCCGCGGTGCGCCCGATACTTCGGGGCTCACCCGGCGAGGCACTGCTGCGCAGTCTGCTCATCACCGCACTCGTGGTTGCGATCGTTCAGGCGTTTACGAGACGACGGGTATTCTGGCGGACCTGACGTAACGGGAGTTTTACCCCCCAAGCAGCGGCTGCGATGCACTTTAGGTCGCGGTGTGCAGGACCAGGAACCAACTGGTTAGCCACTTGCGCTTCCGCATGTTCGGACCCGATCGGCGGCGCCTGTTAAGCACTGCCAGGGACACGAACAGCCACAAGTGAGACTGAGCTATGTACGCAAGAGTACGCTGTATTGCGCGAGGGATAACGATCGCTGCAGTCGCGACCGTGATCGCGGCTGGATCAGCGCAGGCACAATGGTCCGCCACGGCCGTTGGCGTAGCCGAGTACGATACGAACGAGACTCTGCTGCTGCTGGCAGGCGTCAGCGTGAGCCCTTTCGGTGGTCCCGGGATCTCGCCGGTGTTCGGTATCCAGGTTTACCGTCTGTCGTACGAGACCGCTTCTGGTACGACCGAAGTCTGGTCGGTGCGACCATCGGCCGGGATAAGGAACAATTTTACTGGCGGCTCGGCGCAATTTCGTGTGGGTTACGCGTTCCTGTCGCGGGACGTGCCGGAGCCGGTTGCCGGTGGCGTGGCCGATCGAAGTGACGGCGTGGTGCTCAGCTCCCAGGTGGACTGGTGGGGTACGGGAGGGCCGCTGGGCGCGCAGGCGATCGCGAGTTACAACTTCGGCTCAGACGCGCTGTGGGCGCGGGCGCGGGTAACGACGCGCATCTCACGGACTGCGACTGGTCAGGTGCGCCTCGGTGGCGAAGTAGCTGTGCTGAACGACAACGACTTCACGATGGTTCAGCCGGGAGCAGTAATCGAATGGCACAGCCGGCCGCGCGGACCGATCCTGGCGTTCGGAGCGGGCCGCAAGCTTAACGATCCCGGTGAAGACGCAACGTACTTCAAGGTCGAGATAGTGCTCCCGCTGCTTCGACCGTGACAGAAAGAATCACACCAGCGATTTCTTGCCGGACATGGAGATTGCCCCCTAGACGGCAGCAGTACCCAGCGGTGGCGAACGGCGGCGCCAGCGCGGAGACACGATGAAAGACGAATTCAGAGACCCAGAGCCACCACAGGTATTTCCTGCAGTGACCCGCCGTGAAGATGCATTCATCGACGCGAGTCCGGCACAGCGATGGCAGCGCACGGCCGCCTTTCCTCAGCTGCTCCTGTCGGGGGAGCGGCCGGATTACGCTGCTCAGTCACTTCCCACCCATGGCGCAACGTCGTCGGTTCCGCTGTGTGCTGGACTGGCACCGGCGCGGCTCAGGTCGGCGGTACAGCCGGCGACCACTACGCTCGAAATCGGATCCGTCCTGGCGACGCACGCGGACGGTGTCCACACCTTCGGACTTTCCGCGCCCGCGGGCATGGCAACGAGATCGGGAGCGACCTGGATAAGCCCACTGCTGCAGCACTCGGTGGAATTCCCGTCACTCTGGATCCGCGGCCCGCAGGAGGCGAGACACGTCGCGTCACGGGCTCGCGTCCGCGGGCTGCTCGACAGGTTGTGCGGGCTCCATCCGTCGCTAAGTCCCCCGAAGACGACCGTTATCGTCGCGCATCCCGACGACGAAGCGATTGGTGCCGGCGCGCGCCTTCGCGCTCTGCCGGACGCCGTGATCGTTCACGTAACCGACGGTGCCCCGCGCGATCCGGCCTATGCTCTGCGCAAGGGATTCCCGTCGAGAGAGTCGTATGCGCGTTCGCGGCAGGGCGAACTGTCGGCCGCGCTCGCGATGCTCGGCGTTCCGCGAGAGCGAACGCACTGTCTCGATATAGTTGACGGCGAAGCGGCGGACCGGCTCGTGGAGATCACGTACCGGCTGGCCGATCTGCTGGACCGGCTCCGGCCGGAAGTTGCAGTCACGCACCCGTATGAGGGCGGGCACACTGATCACGATGCGACCGCTTTCGCAGTGCACCTTGCGTGTGGCATGCTGCGGCGCGAAGGTGCGCCGGCTCCGATAGTCCTCGAGCTCACTTCCTACCATATGTACGGCGGCAGTCGACGGCTGGGTGAGTTCCTGCCGTTTCCCGAGCTCGAAGAGCGCACAGTTGATCTCGAGCCGGGCACGCAGCATCTAAAGCAGGAGATGTATGACTGCTTCGCGTCGCAGCAGCAGTGCCTCGCGTCGTTTCCGCGTGACCGGGAGAAGTTTCGCGCGGCTCCGCGCTACCTGTTCACGAAACCGCCGCACCCTGGCCGGCTCCTGTACGAGCACGTGTCGCCTGACTTCAACGGTGCACGCTGGCGTGAAAGCGCGAGGCAGGCGCTGGAGCGACTTCGCACGCAGCGGCGCTGCGGCCGGGGCCGCTGACTCAGCTCCGGAAGCCCAGCTCTCCGGTCAGCCCCGCTGAGCGAGGCCCAGCGCGTACTCCGGCCACCATGCACCCGCGGTGGGCCCGCCATTGCACGTGCCGTCGGACTCGCCGGGCGGCTTGATCCACAGGTAGGCATCGAGGGCACGATGAGCGGTGAGTGTGGCAGGTGCGATGCCAAGAGCGCGGCCAGCAGGATTGCACCACTGATAGTCGGCTGTCGGACCAAGTCCGTTGCGACCGGTGTCAATGACGAAGTGCTTGCCGCCAACGCGGGGCGAAAGATCGACCCCGTAGCTAGTGTTCGCCTCGGTGCTCACGAAGTTCGACACGTTCAGGGAAAAACCATCGGCCTCCGCAATTCCGGCGAGAGTCAGTCTGCGCGCCATCTCAGCGGCTGACTGCCAAACTGCATGACCGGCGTCGATATAGAGCGTGACGCCCGGTGCAGCCTTCAGCGTTTTCACCGCGTAGCTCAGAAGCTCTACGCGCTCCTGTTGTTTGGCGGAACTGAGACATCCCATGGCCGGAAGCGCGTCGGGCTCGAGGATGACTACAGTCCGCGCGTTGCCGATCGCACTGGCGAAGCGGCTTATCCAGGTGCGGTAGGCCGCAGCGCTCTGCGCACCGCCCGTGCCGCAGTCCAGGTTCGTGATGTTGTAGGCAACCAGCACAGGCACCGCTTTCTGCTGACTGGCTGCGCTGGTGGTTCTAGAGATCTCATCAGACGGGTCGGAGAGCCAGCTGCCAAGCCACTTTGCCTGTGGACGTGCAGCGATCTTCTCCATCTGCGCGGCATCGGCCGGGCGTGAAAGCAGCCAGGCGTCGGCCTGCTTACGGGCATTCGAGGCCGGATCGAGATAGAACGCTACACCCGCGAGCGGATTGCCCGCCGCACTCACCGTGATGATCGGCCCGGTCTTGCCCTTGGGGATGCGCTTCGTCTCCGCGGAGAGTTCAGCGTCCATCGGATCCGTTATCTGATCGGTGGAACACGCTGCAACGACGAGCGTTGCAGCCATCAGGACGAAAAGTTGCGTCCAACGCCTGGCGCGGCCAGGCGTTGGACGCCGGCCGCAATCGGGGAGTGCGCGATCCATTTTCGACCTCTTCGGTAGCCCGACTGGCGTGGCGCGATAGTCGCGCTGTAGCCTCGTAGCTTTGCGTCACTGCCTTTCGACGGCTTTGCCTTTGTCGGCAGGTCCCGCTGCAAACGTAGCGGCCCATTGGATAGACGCTCCATGGATTCCGCCGTAACTGCGCAATCAACTTTGCCTTAGCATCTCCACATGCGCAATTCCGTCCTCGTCGTACGGGGGGCTGGCGGTCACGAACCCAAGGGACCGGTAGAACTCTTCCAGTCGTCTTTGCGCACCGATGCGAATCGCGGCTCCGGGGAAGTCCACCGCGGTGCGGCGCAGTCCTTCGCGCATAAGCTCCAGTCCCAGGCCCGTCCGGCGCGCATCGGGATGCGTCACGACGCGACCAAGCGATGGCTCAGCGTACTTCACACCCGGGGGCAGAAGGCGAAGACACGCGATAACGCGACCGTCCGCATCCTGCGCAAAAAGATGATGGGATGCCTCGTCGTAACCATCGAGATCGTTGTAAGCACAGGCCTGCTCGACTACGAAGACAAGGGCGCGAAGCTGGAGGATGGAGTAGAGCTCGTGCGGTGTGAGGTCGGCGAAGGCGCGCCATTGCCACGCCCGCATCGTACTCAGGCCTGACCCTGTGACTTGCTGAAGGCGTCCGCTCCCTCAAACTGCTGCAGCTTCTCGATGTGCATCCACCGATGGCTGCTTCCAACAGTTCGCAGCAGCTGCAGGATGGCATCGTCACCTACGTCCGCTGCCGGATCACGTGCAACGAAGCGGCAGCGGTAGTGATCAACGAGTCCCACCGGACCCTCGTTGCTCGGATACACCATGGTTCCACGGTTGGAGATCATGAGCAGGCGCAGCTCCAGATCCGCGGCCTGCGCCTCGAGCTGCTCGCCGAGTGCAGCCGGCATAAGCGAGGTTTCGAGGAAGACATCCACACCGACCACCCTGCGTTCGGTTACCGCGACGCTCTGGACATCAACGGTGCGGGGCGGCACGCGCAGCGGGCGGTATTCTCTGTGCGGCCGCGGCGGAGCCCCCTGCCCGAGATTGGCTATCACCTCGTCGGTGTACTCGACGGTCGATGCAGCTTTCGTGGTGCCCGGCATGTCGCCAGTCCGCGTTCCGACGCGCAGTGTATGAACCACAGACTGCTCAATGAGGTCGGCTGCGTCTCCTTCTCCCAGGCGTCGCAGCATCATCGCGGCGCTGAGTATCAGCGCGGTCGGGTTGGCGACACCCTTTCCGGAGATGTCCGGAGCGGAGCCGTGCACCGCCTCGAAGATCGCCACGTCGTGTCCGATATTGGCAGATGGCGCAAAGCCGAGGCCTCCGGTCAGACCCGACGTGAGATCGCTGAGTATGTCGCCATTCATGTTCGTCGTCACGATCACATCGAACTGCTCCGGCCGCATCGCGAGCTGATGTGCGCAGTTGTCCACCAGAATGTGCCTGGCCTCGATGTCCGGATAGGCCGGCGCGATCTCCTCGAACACACGCTGCAGCATTCCCTCGGTGAGCTTGAGGATGTTCGCCTTGGTGGCGCAGTGGACATGTGAGCGGCCGGCGCTGACCGCGAACTCGAACGCCAGCCGGACGATCTTCTCGCAGCCGAGCCGCGAAATGAGCTTGAGTCCCTGTGCGACTCCGGCGGTCTGCATGTGCTCCACGCCCGCGTACAGATCCTCGACGTTCTCGCGGACAATCACGATGTCAAGGTCGCGTCCGCTGAATGGCGTGTGCACGCCGGGAAGCTCACGTACCGGACGGATATTTCCGAACGTCTCGAAGAGCTTGCGGAGAGTTACGTTCGCGCTCTTCGCGCCGTAGCCGATGGGGGTCTCGAGCGGGCCCTTGAGTACGACGCCGGTCCGGGCGATGGAATCGCGTGTCTCCCTGGGGACTCCGGTGGCGTCACCGCGCAGGAACACCTCCCTTCCCGCTTCACAACGCTCCACGTCCAGGGCGACTCCCGCAGCCTCGACGACGCGCAGGGCGGCCTGAACCACTTCGGGACCGATCCCGTCGCCCGGTATGACAGTGATGGTGCGTGCTGTTTTCGGCATCGTGCAAACTTAATCAGGACAGTCCGTTGAACAGGGGCGTGGGTGCAGCTATCTTTAATGCTCGGTTGCGTTTACGCGACCACTGCGCGCGTAGCTCAGTTGGATAGAGCGTCGGCCTCCGGAGCCGAAGGTCACAG